>JAFZUL010000102.1 GCA_017618355.1 Muribaculaceae bacterium | reverse complement strand
CAGCAATTCTGATTATGTCTCTATCGGTAGAGTTACACAATTTGAGTATTGAAGAGTTAGCATAATAAGATATATTGGAACGCGCAAAAACTTCTTGTTCTTCAAATATCGATATTAAGTTCTCTAATCTTGCCAATAAGCACGGGTTATAGTTGTACTGTGTATATCCCAATGCTTTCATTTCTCTTGATGTTTTATTACAACCTTTGACTTGTACAATTTCAAATGGACTTTCTATATCTGGGCTTCTTTTACTCTTGGCGTAACATGGTACAAACAAGTCGTCTGATAATTCAAACTCCAAACCCTTGTCGTCTTTAAATGCTGCATCACATATTTTTCTTAGGTCTGAAATAGTTTTGAGTGTTCTTGGTTTTCTTAGAAGATCTGGGGTGTCCCAAAAATAGCCAGTTTGAATGTCACATCTATCAAACCCAAAAGTTTTCCACTTGTCGTTGCCGTATGCTCCATTAAAAGGAATCCAAATGAATTTAAACCCTCTTGAATGTACATATTTACTTATATCGGCTATAATGTCATTATATCTCCTCGTTTTGTTGTCAATTACATATACATGCCTATTATTTCTTTGGTTAGTCCATTTCCTAGTACTTTCATCTATATGCCAACTTGTCATTGAAGTGCTCTCTTCAATCCAATAAAAACCTTCAAGTGTGATATTCTTGAAATGTTGGGCCTCAAATCTTTTAATCAGCTCATTAATAAACCATTTGACAGATTCCTGTCTATGATTTTTGTTTCTAAAATCTAATTTGATTGTCTTCCCGTTCATTTTAATATTGCCCCATTCAGTGAAATCGGTGCATGGTGAAGGTATGCCTAAAACAACTTTGTGTCTAAACGCTGGCAGTCCAAGTATTCTTTTGCAATTTTCGATGCATTCATCTAGAGCCTTTAGCCCTTCATATTCGCCACCATTGTAAGCAGTAGAGAAATATCTGTTTATCAGCCATTCCCAATCCTCTTTTTTTGCTGGTCCATTATCACCCAGTTGGTTGTCACCTAATTTTACGCCTCTATCACTCTTGATCTCTAGATATAGAAAGGACGGAAAGAGCCAGTCTTTATGACCATCGCTAAAAGTATGCATTACGATATTTGTCAATTGAGTTTTTCCACACTTTAATCTATTTTTATTTCCATAATAGATGAGTATCATGTCATCTATGGGGGAGCTATAAGAATTGGAGTAAGATGTTGAGTAATTATCACTATTAGCTTCACCTGGATTGGATGTTTCAATATAGGTATAGCTAGAGGCTCCTGTATTCGAGGTTTCTGTATTTAAGTTGTTAGTATTGGCTTCTCCTGCCTTGCCAACATACTCAGCATAAGTAGTATATGATACCTTATCTACGCCATGAAGATCATTGACAACACTGTTGTTCCCAGTTTGGCTTACGCTAGTTTGGGTAACAGCAGTTTTGGTGACGGGAGTATTTGAACTGCAACTGATGCACAAAAGCATCAATAATAATGATAGAGCCTTATTCATAGTGTTCATATTGTATTAGTTATTTTCTACTTATTCTCCATATTGTGCCCTCGATTAGCGAGCAGTAAATGTCGCCAGTGGAGGGGTCAACTTCAAAGCCGTTTACCTCGCTGCTGCCCATGATGTAGTTGAAGAGCAGCTTTCCAGTTGTCGCATCAAGCACGGCCAGTAAGCCACGACGTGAGCCTGCATAGACATAGCCATCTTTCTCAAGCACGATGCAAGGGGCGTGCTCGTAGCCATAACCGCAATCGGTCTCCCATAACTGGTGGTAGTCGTCGCTCTGCGTGTCCATTGCCACGATGGTGCCATCCATAGTCTTGGCATAGGCACGCTTGCCGTCCTCGCTCAATCCTAAGCTCTCGCGCACCTTAACAGCATTGTCGTGATGGCGCCATAGCTGCTTGCCTGTGGTGCGGTCGATAGCCGTAGAATTGCGGTCGGGGGCGACAATGACAACCCTGTTTTCTGTCACTGCAGGCACCACATTGCCAGGACTGTAGAGATTGACCGTCTTGCCGTTATTCCACGACCAATTAAGCTTGCCCGTTTTGCGGTTGAGCGAGCGCAGGTTGGTGTCCCAAGCGCCAAAGACAACATCTTCCTTCCCAACGAATGGCTCAGCTTGGCAGTAATTATTGATGCTGTCGTATTGCCACAGCAGTTTCTTCTTTTTCACGTCCCATGCCTGGAAGGTTTTGAAACCGCCCTGATAGAGGATACCGTCGGCAATCATACCATCGGCAACGTAAGGGCCGTTGGCAATAAACTCATTCACCACCTTGCCGCTCTTCTTGTCAAGCCAAATCAATCGCTTGTCGCCGGTGGGCAGAATCACCACCTTATCGGCAACGGCAGGTCTTGAGAACAGCATGCTTTGGGTTTTATACTCCCACTTGAGCGCAGCGGTCTTCTTGTCAATTACCCTCAGGTAACCCAGCGAGTTGCCAAAATAGATATTATCCTTGTCAATGCCCAGACGGGTGAAAATTGAGGCATTGTCGGCATAGACTTTCTCAACATTAAAATCGTGGGGCAAAGTATATTTCTCCACATCATCAACACGGATAGAATACTTTGTGTTGAATTTGTATGCATAGCGGATGTCTGGCTCCTTGCCAAGGGTCTTGTTGAAGACGTGAATCCACTCGCTGTTGAGGTTAATATCCATTATGGTATATCCATAGTCACTATTGCCCATATCAAGGCTGCGCACCATCAGGCAGATGATGCCGTCGGTCTCATACTGGCGCCAGCGGTGCCAGTGGCCATTCTGGTGAGTAATGACAGGATATTTCTTAAGCACATCCACATAGTCACGATAGTTGTCAAGGTCATCAAGCAGCGGGTAATGGTTGATGCTCAGCACCTTCATGCCGGGTTTCACCATGTCGCTCAGAGTCTTGTCGAGCCATATTAGGTCTTCCTGCTTGATATGCCCGTCGCCCATCTTCATAAATGGGCCACAGTTCATACCGATAACCACAAGTTTGCCTATTGTGAAGACAAAACGGTCATTGCCCCATAGGTCGTTAAACGTTTTGCAGGCGCTCTGGCTCCAGTTGTTCTCATGGTTGCCGGGGATGACATAAAGCGGCTTGGTGATACCGTCGAGAATCGACTTGACATTGCGCAGCTGCTCATCGCTGCCTTCATTGGTGAGGTCTCCGCTTACAATCACCGCATCAACTTTGCTTGCGTTGATTTCTGCTACTGCCTCCTTTAACTTGCCTTCATTGGTATTTCCTGGAGTGACATGAATGTCGCTAAGAATCGCAAACTTTTGCGCCATGCTGGTGCTCGAGAGCATCAAAACGGCGAAGATGAAGATAATTCGGAACAAGTGTTTGTGTGTATTCATAATTTCAACGATATGTTTTAAGTTTTGGCATAAAAAAGTCGGGGTAATATTCTAACTTGAAAGCTCCTGGCTCTCCAACGAGAATTATAACGTCATATTGCACTTCACATTGGAGTTGGTAATAGTTGAGATAGGCGTTCGCCGATGCCACCATGTGGCGTTTTTTCGCGGCGTTGATAGCTCGCAAAGGGTCGAAATGCTCATCACTGCTACGGGTTTTAACCTCCACTATGTGCAGTATCATGCCCTGTTCCTGCGCTATGATGTCAATCTCGAGCTTCCCCATGTGCCAGTTAGTTTCTCGCACAGTAAATCCTTGCCGCACAAGAAACTCCACTGCTTCCTGTTCTCCTGCCTTGCCAAGTATGTTGTGCTGTGCCATAGTTCAGAATATTTTATGCAAAAATAGTACATTTTTTATAAACTCACAAATCGAAGAACTCTTTAAGAAAAGATGTGATTTGGCGAAAAGGAAATTTAATTGTAATTTTGTGAGTTGATAAAATAAATCAGTCATGAAATCGCAATCTAGTATAAAAGATGTGCTGGCGTTTTTGCGCTTGCTTGGGGCCAATAACGACCGCATGTGGTTCAAGGCACATAAGGAAAAGCTTTATGACCCATTGCGTGAGGCATGGGAGAACGATGTGGAGCGATTGATATCGCTCATGGCGGAGTGGGACGAGAAGGCTAGGGGGCTTGACGTGAAGCAGGCGGTGTATCGCATATACCGCGACATCCGTTTCTCGCATGACAAGCGCCCCTATAAGCAGTATTTCAGTGCAGTGATTGGTCGCGGCGGTAGGCATTGCGTGTCGAGCGGCTACTATATCCATTTTGAGCCAGACCACTTGATGCTGTGCGGTGGCGTGTGGTGGCCAGCAAAGGACAAACTCGATGCCTTGCGACGACTTATCGACGCTGAGCCCGAGGAGTTCTCGAAGCTTATCGCCGACAAGCGTTTAGCGGCATCGGGATTTGGTTTTGAGGGTGAGACGCTCAAGAATGTGCCAAAGGACTACCCAAAAGACCATCCTTTAGGTGAATTTCTCAAGCGCAAGGAATATATCCTCGCCAAGCATGTTGATGAGGACTATTTCGACTGTGAAGACTGGGTGCAGCGAGTCAATGACGACTTCAAAGTACTGAAACCCATCCACGACTTCTTGGATTATGTTTATGATGAGTAAGTGTTAATTGGTAAGTATTAAGTGGGTATCTACTGTTTCAACGTCATGACCTCTAGCCGCGTCAGCGGCTTTGCTTAACACTTTTCACTTAACACTTATAACTTAAAATTCAGGAATCGTAGAGTGATCTTTCGATGACTAACGGCATGCGTTTGCGCTTAAAATCTGAGCGGCGATGGCGAGTGAGCACGCGCTCTACCGTCTCAGCGCTGTAGGCATCGACCAAGCGCTTCATTTCCTGCTCATCGTCACCATGCTGCAAGTAGGTGTTGAGGATGTCGTCCACGTCCTCGTAGGTGTGTCCTGGGGCTATTTGTGCCATGTCGCCTCCAGCCGCCACACCGTTGCCGTCGGTTGGCATTATGTCGTAGGCTGCGCGCAGGGATTGATGACGCAGGTCGTTCTCATCGGCGAAACGCTCGGTAAAAATGTATTTGCAAAGCTCATAGACCTCATGCTTCCAAAGGCCGCCAATGGGGTTATAGTCGGCGACATCTCCGTGAATGGTCCAGAATCCCAGATTGTGCTCAGTGAGGTTATCGGTATCCATAACCAGTCCTCCCGTAACCGATGCGAGATTATATAGGTAAATCATACGCAATCGGGCTTTGATATTGCCTTGAGATATGGGCGTTGAGGGATAGCGTTGCTCGCATGTTGCTTTTAATAGCAGATACTGGGCTTGCAGGTTCTCGACCCAGTATTCATTACAGAAAGCCTTCATAGCCAAACTAGCCGAGTCGTTCTCCTCGAGTGAGTTTGACGAGCATGGCAGGCTTACGCCGATAAATTTGAACTGATGCTCAGGATATTGGTTCACTACCTCATGGCAGATGGCTGCTGTCACTGTTGAGTCAATTCCGCCCGAAAGTCCTAATATCATAGTTTTTAACCCATTATCACTTAGATACTTTGCCGTTTGGCTGATCATAGTGTCGAAAGCTTTCTTATAATCCATAGTTGTCAGTTATCAGTTGTCAGTTTTTAGTTTTTGGTTTGCAAATTTCGTCAAAATACTTTAGGTTTGCAAGTTATTTTTGCAAGAAAATTTTGCAAATCAAAAATCTCATTTTATTTTTGCAGAAAATACAATTATCATGGATCAGCGAGATATAAAAAACAATCCCAAAACAAGTGCTGAACAAGAGCCAGAAGCTAAGGTGTGGTATGCCATCCGCGTGACGTTTAACCGTGAGATGAAGGTTAAAGACGACCTTGACTTGCGGGGGATTGAGAGTTTTGTCCCTATGAAGTATGTGATGGGTACACGTCGCGGGCGCCGAGTGAAGAAACTGGTGCCCTCAATCCATAACCTTATCTTTTTCCACATCGAGCCGTCGCTGATGAAGGAGTATAAGGCCACCACCAAGCTTCCTATCCGATATATCATGAACCCAGCCACCAAGAAGCCTGTGGTTGTACCTGAGCAGGAGATGAAAAACTTTATCGCTGTAGCTGGAACCTATGAAGAACAGCTGCAATATATCACCCCTAAGCCCGGGCAGTTTACCCGTGGCGACAGAGTGAGAATTCTTGGCGGTCCTTTTGAGGGCGCCGAGGGTGTGTTAAGACGCGTGAAAGGCGACAGCTACGTGGTAGTGAGTGTTAAGGGCTTGGTCGCTGTGGCTACTACCTCAATTCACCCTTCATTGCTGGAGAAACTCCCTAAGGAGAAATAATCGCTCCATTGTTGCTGAGTTTCCAGAAAAAGTGTATATCTTTGTAAGTTAAAACAAAAACAAGGGTAAAATGAATGAAAATAATCAAAAGGTGGCGTTGATAACTGGCATTACTGGTCAGGATGGTAGTTATTTGGCTGAATTGCTGCTTGAAAAGGGCTATGAGGTGCATGGCATCATTCGTCGCAGCAGTTCTTTCAATACTGGTCGCATTGAGCATCTGTATCTCGATGAGTGGGTACGTGACATGCGTCAGCAGCGGCTCATCAATCTGCACTATGGCGACATGACCGACTCGAGTTCACTCATCCGCCTTATTGAGACCATCAAGCCCGATGAGATTTATAACCTTGCCGCCCAGAGCCATGTGAAGGTGTCGTTTGACGTGCCAGAATACACTGCCGAGGCCGATGCTGTGGGCACTCTGCGCTTGCTCGAAGCGGTGCGCATCACCCACCGTGAGAAGGTTACAAAGATTTACCAGGCGAGCACCAGCGAACTCTATGGCAAGGTTCAGGAAATGCCTCAAAGCGAGACCACACCATTCTATCCCCGCAGTCCTTATGCTGTGGCTAAGCTCTACAGCTATTGGATTATGAAGAACTACCGCGAGAGTTACGGCATGTACACCGCCAATGGCATTCTCTTTAACCATGAGAGCGAGCGTCGTGGCGAGAATTTCGTGACCCGCAAGATTACATTTGCCGCTGCTCGCATCGTCAACGGTTTGCAAGATAAACTTTACTTGGGTAACCTTAACGCCAAGCGCGACTGGGGCTATGCCCGCGACTATGTGGAGTGTATGTGGCTCATCCTGCAACAGCCTGAGCCCGATGACTTTGTGATAGCTACTGGCGAGTTCCACTCGGTGCGTGAGTTCTGCACACTGGCGTTCCACTATGCTGGCATTGAGCTTGAATGGCAGGGCGAGGGTCTTGACGAGAAAGGCGTTGACAAGGCCACAGGCAAGGTGATTGTTGAGGTGGATAAGAAATACTTCCGTCCCGCCGAGGTTGACCAACTGCTTGGTGACCCAACTAAGGCGAAGACCCAGTTAGGCTGGAATCCCCGTAAGACCACCTTTGATGAACTTGTGAAACTGATGGTTAATCATGACTTGCAGCACATCCGCAAAGTCTATCATTTATAAGTGCTAAGTAGTAAGTGTAGTGTTAAGTGAAGCCGCTTGCGCGGCTATGCTTTTATTCCTTTAATTCATTTGATTCCTTTAACTCCTTTCAGTAAAAATGGAGAAAGATTCTAAGATATACGTTGCTGGGCATCGTGGACTTGTGGGTTCAGCGATTTGGAAAAACCTTGAAAAAAAGGGTTATACTAATCTCATTGGACGCACTCACAGCGAACTTGACCTGATGGATGCTGTGGCAGTACGTCGTTTCTTTGACGAGGAACAGCCTGAGTATGTGGTGCTTGCTGCGGCTCATGTGGGTGGCATAATGGCGAACCTGAAATATCGCGCCGATTTCATTTACCAAAACCTTCAGATTCAGCAGAATGTGATAGGGGAGAGCTGGCGGCATGGCGTGAAGAAGCTGCTGTTTTTGGGTAGCACTTGCATATATCCCCGTGAGGCGCCTCAACCTATCCCTGAGACCGCATTGCTCACAGCGCCATTGGAATATACCAACGAGCCTTACGCTATTGCCAAGATTGCAGGTCTCAAGATGTGCGAGAGCTTCAACTTGCAATATGGCACCAACTATATCGCTGTGATGCCCACTAACCTCTATGGTCCGAACGACAATTTCAACCTTGAGACTAGTCATGTGATGCCTGCGATGATTCGCAAGATGCACCTCGCCAAGATGCTAAATGAGGGCAACTGGGACGGGCTGCGTGCCGACCTTGACCGTCGTCCAGTGGAAGGCATTGACGGCAAGGAACCTCAGGAGAGAATTGAGGCGTTGCTCGACCGCTATGGCATCAACCGTGAGCGACTACTGCTATGGGGTACAGGAGCGCCCATCCGCGAGTTCCTATGGAGCGAGGATATGGCCGATGCCAGCGTATATTGCCTTGAGCACATCGACTTTGATGAAGTGCGTGGCACCGATCCTGATGTGCGCAACTGCCATATCAATATAGGCAGTGGTAAAGAGATTACCATCAAGCAGTTAGCCGAGCTTGTGAAAACTACAGTGGGCTATAACGGCACAATAGAATGGGACAGCACCAAACCCGACGGTACACTGCGCAAACTCACCGATGTCTCAAAACTCCACTCCCTAGGCTGGCGCCACACGATGGAGATAGAAGACGGCGTGCCAGCACTGTATCACTGGTATTTATCAAGCCTAAGATAGCGAGGAAGAAGATACTTCCACTCAATAAGCGAAAAATCGCCAGCGGCAATGTAGCTGCTGGCGATTATTTGATATTGAAATGCCATTAAAAAGGCAGGTCGTCTTCTTGGGTTTGTTCAAAATTCATGTCGGGGGCTGGCGGAGCGGGTATTGGTGCTGGTGGGGCATCGTTGATTGGAGCTGGTGCTGTTGCAGGAGCATTCTCGTCAATCTTTTCAGCCTTCCATCCGCGAATGTCGGTGTAGTAGCGTCCTTGATACTCACGGCACTCGATGTCGAAACTTAGTGTTATCATGTCGCCCACGTTGAGGTTGAACTGGTCGGCGCGGTCACCGAAAAAGTCAAAATATATTTTGCGTGGGAAACTATCGAGAGTCTCGAGCAGATAGTTCTGCTTTTTCCATGGGTTCCCGGCTTTAGAAGTGCCACTCTGCAGGTCAAACTTCTGTATAATCTTACCTTTTACTTCCATTTTACTTGTGTTTTATGATGTTATTGTTTATGCGTTTTTGAAAAGTTGTGCAAAGTTAGCGAATCATTTTGTTTAATGAAAATTATGTGGGAAGAATTTATTAACAATTTAATTTTTTAGCTTACAAGCTAAAAGGCTTATAGAGCAAAGGAATTAATAAAAAACCAGCCCTACAATGTTGCAAGGCTGGCAATAAAAGAGAGAGGGAAAGAGTAGAAGTGTTATTAGTTGCCAAGGAGGATGTTGTAGATGAATGTTACATCTCCAGCAGTGATGTTGCCGTCGCCGTCTTGATCGCCGTTGACTACGCCAGTGTAATCATTGTTGAGCATTATGTTGTAGAGTAATGTCACATCGGAGGCAGTCACGTTTCCATCACCGTTGACATCACCTGGCACAGCCGTTGATGCGGGCATGTCGTCAACCGAGGCTGTCTGTACTGCAGTGCGGTCGTAGTGCACATATTTGATGTTGCCAAACAAGATGTCACCGTCCCAAGCCTGAACAGGCAGTTGCTCGCCGTCATCGTCATACTCCTCGTCGGTGTTGTAGTGACGCAGGTAGAACGAGTCGTAGCACCATTGCTGGTTTGAGCCAACAGTCTCGCCAGTACCGGTGAAGTGAACAAATGGCTCGTTGTAGATGTCGAACGCCATAGTCTTCCATCCGCGGTAGTCCATTACTACATGTTCGTTCTGGATGAGACCGTCGGTTGCGCCTCCAGGTTTAAGGCGAACCATGTGGCAAACCTGGTTGTTGGAACCGTCGGCAAAGAACTCGCACTGGAGCACAGCGTCATAGCTGTCGGTGTTGTAGTGGTTCTGGTCGTAGCTGCGGTACTCACGAATCTGCCAAGGTCCATCGCAGTCCTGATTGAACTCGTAGTGGAGCAGATATGAACTTGTGAGGTCGGTGCGTGGCACTGTGTTAGTAAGGGCGATGTAGTTGGAGTTGGCCTCTGCCACACCGTCCTTCGAGGTGGTGTGGGTTGTTGATCCCGAGCCGTCGGGACTCCACCAGTGGTTCAATACCGAGCCGTCCTCAATCATAGTGAAGTCGAGCACTGGACGATACTCGGTCATGAAGCGGATGTACTGTGTTATGGTGCTTGTGTTGCCCGAGAGGTCGGTGAAGGTACCGTTAATCTTGACGCGATAGGTCTTGTCGAGCTTGAGGTCCACATTTGGATAGAAGTGGACTACCGAAGCGTCGCGCACTACCATGTGGGTGGTTAGACCTTCCACCATCTCACCGTCGGCGCACTCGAGAGTTATTACTTCGGTGGCGTCATCGTCGTTCCAAGCGAGTTCCTCGTTGAACTCAACGCGGATTGCAGGACGCAGGGTGTAAAGCATGGTTTCGCCCTCAACTGGAGTGGTGTTGGCAATGTAAGGAGCCTCAACATCGGCAGGCACGGTCATGAAGTTGAACACGTAGTTGCCGCCTTCCTCGCCGTCGCCGTCACCGTCGAGCAGCTGGTTGGTCTGTGAGTTGCGGGCAATGCTGCCGTCGATGGTGATTGTGTAGCTCATGTCATCGAGCAGCTGGTTGAGGACAATGCGCAGAGTATAGTCATTATCCCACGAAAGTGTTACGTTGCCATTGTGATTGATTGAGAATGCCTGCTCCACGCTCTCGCGGTTCATGTTGCGAGAGAATGTGAGCACCATGTCGTTGATGATCTTCACAGCATCGGGATTGCTGATGTTGTTAGATGATACTACTGCAGGGGCGCTTGAAGTGAGCTCAACATTAGCCCAAGTCACGTTGTCGCCAGCGAGACCTTGAGTGTCATAATTCAGAGTCACGGTACGGGTAGCGCTGGTGTAGCCAGGGCAGGTGTAGGTAATCTCATAGGTCCCACCAGGAGTGAGTCCCTCAAAGAGGAAGAAACCGTTGTGCACCAGGTCTTTGCTGTTTACATAGTTATGGAATAGTGACTCATAGCTGTCGGTGACGATAGTCTGTCCGTTGCAGGTCACGCTCACGTTATCGATAGGCTGACCGTTCTCGCTGTTTTTAACAACGCCGGCGAGCATAACCTTCTCGGGACGGTCAAGGTTGCGATACTCCATAATGGAGCGGAATGTGCCAAATGCTTCCAGTCGCTTGTAGCTCTCGTTGATGTTCAGAGCCTGTTGCATGGGCAGTGTGTGGAAACCTCCCTCGCTGAGCAGAGATGCCATGTTGGTGCGACGGTTTACAGAGAGGTAAGGATACTGGTTGGCATGGGTTTGTGGCGATGGGTCATACCAGCAGCGGTCGTACCAGTTGCCACGTGTAGTGGTTTCATACATCACGCTGGTGAGGTTAGGAGTGAGGATGTCACCGTAGGCCTTGCCGCCATGAGGCGTTTTCTCAATCTCCACGCCGTTTTTACGCCATCCACCGAAGAGCATTAGGGTGCTGTTGGTGTTGGCACCAGCATCACTGTGAATAGAGTAGAAGAAGTCGGCACCCCAGGCGTTAGCCATGTCGGAGCGCTCCTCGAGGCTCACCTCGGTGTAGTCGTCCTCGCGGGTCATGTGAATGTTGTCGAGGGTAGCGGTGGTATATTCCATAAGGTATTCACGGGTGGCGAGTCCCACGCGCAGCACCTTCTGCGCCTCGGTGTAGCCATACATACCCATGTTCTCGGTCTTGCTGTGACCTGGGTCTATCCAGAGCTTGAAGTCGCCCCAGTCGGCCTTCTCTTGATCTTGTGCGTTAACAACTGGTGTAGTCGCGAAGCAGCCAATAGCAGCTACTATCGCTAGTTTCATTAAGTTCTTCATAGCTGCTATCAATAATTGAGGTTAATAATGTAGATTGCACCGTCGGTGTCGTTGTCAAAGGCAAGTTTAGTGCCATCGGGCGACACAGCGATTGTCACTGGAATAACATCACTGTTAGGGGTGATGTTGATAACGTTGCCGTTGTCAATGTTCACGCAGTAGATGTCGCTGCCAATGAAGCGGTGTCCGTCGTCGGCAATGAGCGTCATCATCAGGTTGTGGCTGTCGGGTAACCAAGTGGCGTGAGAACCCTTGCCAAGGCTAACGAGTCCTGTGCCGTCGGCATTGCATACGAAGAGACCTTTGGTCACGATTTGGAACGCGATTTTAGTGCCATCGGGCGAGAGGGCGGGGTTGATTACCCAGTTGCCGGCATAGTCGCTCAATCCAGCAATTTTGGCAGTGGCGTTCTGAGGCTCGTCGAGCATGATTTGGAAGACGTTAGTCGCTCCAAGTACCGTCGAGCGCTTGAGGTTGCGACTTGCAGGAGCCACTTCCTGGATTTCCCCTGTCGCAGCATTGACCCGCTCGATGCGTGTCATGCGCTTTTGGTTCTCGATAGAGTAGGGTGTGCTCAGGATTTCCTGATTGCTTTCCCAGCGCATCTGGTAGCCTGCACCAGGAGCCTGCGAGATTTGGCGCAGGTCGGTACCGTTGGCTTGCGCCACCCAAATTCCAACGAAGTTGTCGCCGGTTACAGCGATTTGAGAGCCGTCGGGCGACCAGGTGGGAGCCATGAGTCCTTGCTCAGCCTTTATGAGCAGTTGTGGCTCACTCCACGAGGTGGGCTGTGCCAAAAGGCTGCTACATGACAGCAATGCTGCTGCCGCAATGATTAGTTTTCTTTTCATTGGCTTTTTTGTGTTAAATGGTTATTAATTATTGATTTGTTTTATGAAATGATTGTCATTGTTGTGGTTTTTATTTCATTTGCTAAGGTAGTGCTTATTTTTGGATTGACAAAATAATTTTAGTTTTTTTCAGAAAACTAATCTTTTCAGGTGTTTTTGAAGGCTATAGGGGCGATATACACTAACTGCTAAACCGCACAAATTCTGGGTTCAGATACGCCATTTTGCACATTATGTATTCTGTTTTGCCCGAAATATGGCTTTTTTGAGGCTATTTTTGTTGCTAGTTTAAACTTTATTACTACTTTTGCGTCAAAGTTTGCGGTGTAGCCCTTGTGGAAATAACTACTCGCAACAAGAATAAACGAGTTAAAATAATAAATTTACTAATTAAATTTTTAATGATTATGAAGAAAATTGCAGTTGCACTCATGTGCATGATTATGGCCACTGGCGCTGCCATGGCGCAGAAACAATTCACATTTGGCCCGAAGATTGGTGTTGACTACACTCATTTCTGGGGAAAGGACGTAAGCCATGATGGTGTGTTAAACTATCAGGCAGGTTTGTTCATGGAGTATCGTTTTAACGACAAAGTGTCTATCGCTCCCGAGGTTGTATTTGCAGCACAAGGTGGCAAGTATAAATGGGTTGAATTTAATGGCCTTGAAATTAGCACAACCGATCATCTTAACTACATCAATGTTCCTGTAATGTTGAAGTTTTATGTTGCTCCATCTCTAAGCATTGACTTGGGACCGCAATTAGGTATTAATATTTATAAAAAAGCAACTGATAAGTGGACAGCTGAAGGTAAGGATCTCAAGGATACTTATGAATTGAATGGCGTCAAGACAGTTGACTTCGGTGTTGGTCTAGGTCTTACTTACAACATCGCCAAGGACGTGTTCGTTCAGGGCCGTTACACCATGGGCATGACAAAAGTGTTCAATAGTGGAGAATCCAAGAACGGCAACGCACAAATCGCCATTGGCTATCGTTTCTAATCAAGCATAGCAGAATTTAGAAGAACTCTTCAGTGACCTGCGCAAAATGTGCGTGGGTCACTTTTTTGGTTATTTCTTTGATAATTAAGATTATTCATTTATCTTTGCAGTTAGAATCATTAATTGTTTAACTTTTTAATATGAGTATTTTATGAAGAAGATTGCTATCGCACTTTTGTGCATGATTATGGCTGTCGGCGTTGCCATGGCACAGAAATCTTTCACTTTTGGTCCCAAGATTGGTGTTGATTACACTCATTTCTGGGGCGAGAACGTTGAGCATGGCGGAATGTTGAACTATCAGGCTGGTTTGTTTATGGAGTATCGTTTTACTGACAAGCTCTCTATAGCTCCTGAGGTTGTGTTTGCGGCACAAGGTGGCAAGTATGAGTTGGATGAAGGAAGTGGTATTGTTTATAAGCATTCTAACCACGTTAACTACATCAATGTTCCTGTAATGTTGAAGTTTTATGTTTGTCCAGCGGTAAGCATTGATTTTGGTCCTCAGGTAGGTTTCAATATTTACAGCAAGAACATTTCGGAATATAATGATGGCGGTGTAGTCGACAAGGAAACTAAAGATATTAAGAATTACACTAATTCAATTGACTTTGGTGTTGGACTTGGCTTGACTTACAACATCGCCAAGGACGTGTTTGTTCAGGGCCGCTATACTATGGGCTTGACAAATACCTTCAAGGAGGCTTACAGCCAACATGCTAAGAACGGCAACGCTCAAATCGCCATTGGTTATCGCTTCTAATCAAGCATAGCACAATTTAAAAGAACTCTTCAGTGGCCTGCATTGCAAACCATTGCAGGTCACTTTTTTGTGTATTGTGATTGAAAATTTGCGATTTAAATATATCAAGGTGTATTTTTGCATCAAGAATTGATATACTAACTAAAACAAATTGATTTATGAAGAAAATTGTTACTCTTTCTATTATTGCATTAATTGCAATGATTGGACTGAAAGTTCAAGCTGCGATGTATCTGGTGGGTGAAGGCTTTAATGGCTGGACTACAACCGGAAATGTTGAGATGACCTTTGACGGTGATAGCATCTACTCTTGGTCGGGAAATTTGACCGCTGGTTCATCGTTCGCATTCTTCCGTGACACTGAGGATTGGGGCTCACAACGTGGTCCTGCTAGTGGTGACGGTTCTGCTCCTACAGGTGACTGGGAGGAGACTGTTGCAATGGGAGCTTGGACACTGACGAACTCAGGTTCCTACATTATCCAGTACAATTACAACACCGATCAGGCGAAGATTGTCCTCACCGAGGAACCAGTCTTTAACCCTGCTCAGCGCAGGTTTGCCGTTACTGGTGCAGCCTTTGGAGGTTGGAATATGCCACCAGCTGGCAATCAGATTTTTTCCAACAACGGTGACGGCACCTACACTCTGGAGTTTGAAGGCGCTACTGCTAGCGATTTCAAGCTTTCAAGCATAGGCATTAATGATGATTTCACCACCAACTGGGGTTTGTTTGATAGTGGTGTTATGGGCGCAAGCAATCTTGCCGTTGGCGACAATGAACTTTCAACTTCTTTTGGTACTGCCAACATGCATTTCCCCGTTAGTGGCAACGTTACCCTTACTATCAGCAACGTGACAGAGACCAGCTGCACACTCAACATTACCTTGACCGAGGAGATTATCCCCGACAAGGCTTACTATCTGATTGGCGAGTTTAACGGTTGGGATGAATCTACTATGCTTCCATTTGTAGAGAATGACAGTGTATTCACTTTGACCCATACTTTCAGCGGTGAATTTAAGGTAAAAGACGAGAACGGCAACTGGCTAGGCGGTGGCGTTACTCTCACCGAGGAGAACCCAAGTGTGACTTTGGTGGATGGTGGCAACTTGGTGCTTGCTGAAGAGAATGAGTACACTCTTACCATCGTTGATGGCGTCCTCACTGTTACCTTCCCATCAGTAAATCCTGGAATACCTGGTGATGCCAATGGCGACGGATCGGTTACCAGTGCCGATGTTACAGCAATTTATAACTTCCTTCTCAACAATGATTTAAGCGGCCTCGTTAATGGCGATGTTAATAACGATGGCAACATCACCAGTGCAGATGTAACGTTCATCTATAACATTCTGCTCGGAGTTACGTCTAAATAAGTAAGGTCGTTTTAGACGAGCAGCCGTTTTATAGGTAAACAAGAGCGCTCGAGCATTAATTATTGCTCGGGCGCTTTGTGTTTGGATGATAGTGTGGTTGCGTTGGCAACGCAACGTGCAGAACAATGCTTGCGACTTTAATTGTTCATTCCAATTAGTTGCGGAATACGATATTACCAGCTTCTGCATCAACAGTAATTGTGCGGTCGCGGTCCACATTGTGGGCGATTATGTCGCGCGAGAGCTGGTTGAGAACAAGGTTTTGGATGGCTCGCTTCACTGGTCTTGCGCCAAACTCTGGGTCGTAGCCAGCTTGTGCGAGCAGAGCCACAGCGTCGCTTGTGTAATCAAGCTCTATGCCACTTGACTGAAGCATCTTCTTCACGCTCTTGAGTTGCAGCTCCACGATTTGAGCAATCTGTTGCTCGTCTAGCGGAGTGAACATTATAACCTCGTCAATACGGTTGAGGAACTCGGGACGTATGGTCTGCTTGAGCATAGTGAGCACGTCGTTGCGGGTTTGCTCCACCACACGGTTGCGGTTCTCGGCATTGAGGGTCTCGAATCGCTCACGTATGAGGCTTGAACCCAGATTGCTCGTCATGATGATGATGGTGTTCTTGAAGTTGACGGTGCGTCCCTTGTTGTCGGTGAGTCGTCCGTCGTCAAGCACTTG
>JAFZUL010000008.1 GCA_017618355.1 Muribaculaceae bacterium | reverse complement strand
TTGTAAGGGGCAAAAGACCCTAAAATATGAAGGCAACCAAGAATAATAGTCAATAACAAATAATTAAATTCACAACACATGAAAAGAAATTTTTTAATCGCATTATCTATGTTCCTATGCATAGGCGCATTTTCTTTAGTTTTAACAGCTTGTGGCGATGATGAGCCTAGCGGCGGCAACACCATGAAGCAAGTGTACTCTGTAAAGGGCACGTTCAAAATTCAGGATGGTGACTTCGTGGGAGGATATCCTGGCGCCGCCGACCCCGATGGCAAGGAATTCAAGTTCTACGAAGGCATCTATAATGAGGTGAAAGAAATCATTAAAGAGCAGACCTGGGAAGTCACCTTCAAGGCCGGCGAGAAAGACCAAAAGATTAAAGAGCAGAATGCAGTGGCCGAACAACGCTACAGCGCTATGGTAAAATCGCTTGACGCTGTTCAGAAGAAACTCGACCAGACCAATAAGGATACTTACAAATGTCACTTCAGCATGACAATCGAGCTGAAGGCTGTGGGCGAAAAAGAGATTCTTTCGGGGCAGAAGACACTGAAATATCAAGGCAACGAATAATCTCTTGAACACCTTATATAATATATAAAGAAAACTACAATTCATTATTTCTAGACAGATATGAAGAAATTTCTATTTACATTCATATTGACGCTTGCCACAATGTGTGTGAGTGCTCAATCATTAGGCGATGTGCCGGCAACAGTCAGTGCCTCCGATGTGACCATTCTCAAGGAGAGCGTGGTGGTATTTGCTGGACACGACTCTATTGCGGTTAATCCTGAGACCGGCAAAATCGACACCCTGGAAGTGCAAGACGGGATGTTGTTTTTCTCCCCCGAAGAGTATGAGCAGCTGGCACGCGATCCAGAACGGCTTCGCGCCACTGTAGCCCCCGGTGAATCATGGGGTCCTGATTACGGCGATTGGGCATGGTCCTGGGTTTTGCCTCTCAACGCTTTTAAAAAAGCCGCCATGCTATATACTTTCAAATATCCTTCGGTCGATGCCGATGGCAATCTCATCTACCTTTCGGCGCTCATGGGGGTTCCATTTCCTATGTTTAGTGGTTCCACTGGATCGCCCAAAAACCTGATAATTGGTTGCCACGAGACGATAACGAGTAACTATGAGTGCCCTTCGGAGTGGAACAGCTCAGCTGGCGCTCCTGTAGCATCGGGTAATTGCATGATGTTGCAATACTGTAGGAATGACATTGTTCGCCAGCCAAGCTGCCTGGTCATCATACCCGACTATGAAGGCTATGGCATCACTAAAGACCGCGCCCACCCTTATCTGTACCAAGAGTTGACAGCCCGCCAGGTGGTGGATGCTGTGCGCAGTGGCCTTGCCTTTTATGATCACCTTATAAGTATCGGTAAAGCCGAACCCATGGCTCCCGGCTGGAAGAGCGTGTCTATCGGTTACTCGCAAGGAGGCTCGGTGTCGCTGGCAACGCACAAGTTCATTGAGCTTAACGGCCTTGTCGATGAGTTGAACTACGCCGGCTCGGTGTGTGGCGACGGTCCCTACGATCCTGTGACACACTTGCGCTACTACATGAAGGACAACGGTACAACCTACGACGGAACCAACAAAACTGAACATCGCGAGGAAAGGGTATCGATGCCCATCGTGATGCCGCTCATCCTCAAGGGTATGTGCGACAGTAATCCCTTGATGAGGCAGCACTATATCGATGATTACCTGAGCATGAAGTTCCTGTACACCGAATCGATAAAATTTATCGAGGATAAGGCGCAACCCAAGAAAAAAGACCAGTACAGCACCGATCGCATCAACGAGGAATATGTGGAAATGCTGAAGAAGGGTAAAACCGGAACCTACACCAAGAGATTTCACGACGGCACAGAAACGAAGTACACGCGAAAATGCTCGGCCGAATACTTCCAGGATGTGATGGAACTCAACAAGGATGCAGCGTTTGGTAAACTTGATAGCATTATGACACCAATCTGTCTGGATTACTTCAGAGCCCTCACTGAAAACACGCCAGTGCCCACCGAGCCTGGACTGATGCAGGACCTGCACCGTGCACTCGAGAGCAACAACCTCACCAAGGGGTGGACTCCACAGCACCGCATCGCGTTCTTCCACTCAACCTACGACACCGTAGTGCCCTACGAGAACTTGCTCTCGTTCATGCGCAACCAGCAAAGTCTCACTTACTACTTCTTCGATAATGACCAAAGCCGCAGTACTAACGCCGGAGTGTCCTGCACTACCGCCACCGAGGATCAGGCCAAAGTGTATATACGCGATGCAACCTGCAAAGAAGACCACGTGCCTGCCGGCACCAACTTCTTCATGACTGGCGCCACTGGAAAAGTTTTTGGACTCTCGCCCGACATGCGTATGATTCGCTGGGTCTTAACTGGTTCTGATGATTAATCCTTTAAAAATATATAATAAGATGAAAAAGTATATATTCCTGTTATTAAGCTTGCTGTTACCCATCGCGGCAATGGCGGCTTACACCGATGGAACGATTAATATTACAGTGGGTGGCCAGACCTATGCCGCCAAGGCTCAAATCGACAATGAAGACCATGTCGTGATCCTGGGCAACGGGCGCAACGCCTGCGTGCCACACTATGTTGAAGGCGTTGTCATCATTCCTGGCAGCCAAAACATAAACGGTATTGACTACAGAGTGGATATCGGCAACTTTGCCTTCCGCTTGTGCTCTAATATCACGCAAGTGACTATTGAAGAGGGCACCGTGAACATTGGAGACTGCGCTTTTGTGGGGTGCTCTAAACTTCAAAAGGTGACACTGCCATCAACGCTCCATTATGTGGGTCGTGCAGCATTTGCCAATCTCAAGTCACTGAAGTACATGGTGTGCAAAGGTGACAATGCAGCTCATTGGACCTACAACGATGTGTTTAACTTCTATGGCACCAAGCGCAGCATGAGAGAAGATGCGCAAAAACGCATTCTCTATGTGCCTGCAGGAACCACCAACCAATACATCGCCTCCAACTATGGCGATAGCATAGGTTGGAAAGACGCCTTTACCCGCATCTACGAGCGCACTGGCGATGATGTCGTAGCCATTAACAATAAAGCGGAACTCAAAACATTTCGTGAAAAAGTGAACGATGGCACAGCTTTTGAGTACTACAATACAGCCACCTCATTTGAACTCACTGCCGATATCGAGTGGGACTATGACACCGACGGCAAATGGATTCCCATTGGCACTCTTGATCATCCGTTTGACGGAAGCTTCGATGGCAATGGTCACAAGATTTCGGGATTACAGAATGTCCAGGCTTATGTGCTATCCCCTTCTGCCGCCGAGTATGCTTATTTTGGGCTCTTTGGTTACGCATCAAATGCCTATATTCACAATTTCTATTTGGAGAATCCACGATTTATCAGCAAAGATTATGCTGGTTGTGTGCTGGGATATTCAGCCAACTATACCCGCGTGAGTGATGTGCTCGTTATCAGCGATGCTGGGTCACAACAGTACACCCTTTATGCTTTAGGTAGTGGTGGTGGTATCGTGGGATTTGTAAAGAGTGGTGTGATTGAGCGATGCTACTTCCAAGGCCGAGTGTGGTCAGATCAAGGCTGGGCTGGTGGCATCGTAGGTCACATCCAAAATGGCAGAGTAGAAGACTGTGCCGCAGGCTCCTATGTTGCCAACATCGCCACTTCCGACAACTGGCGTCTGGGGGGTATCGTGGGTGGTACTTATGGCAGCTACACCTCTGGAGAGGTTAATGTCACCATCAATCGATGCCTCGCTTGGTCAAACTTTATTATTGATGGCAATCCCTTACCTGGCGATCTATCGTATTATTCCGGTTGGATTCTTGGCTATGCCAATGTACCTACTGAGATAACAAATTGCGCTTTCTATGTCGATCCAAATAAGCGTAATTATAAAATATACGGAGCTTGCAGACCAGAGATTGAAGTTTCTTGCAGCAACAACGCAAGTTCGGGAGATAATGCCACCTACACCACTTTCAACAGTCTCAAAGGCCGCAATACTGTGCAATACTTGAAAGATGACAATTGGTACTACTTCACCGAAGGCTATGAGAACTATCCTGTACCCTTAAATTTGAAGGACATGTATCATGCCAACCTGGTTAATGTCACCGATGGCAATGACATCGTTTATCTGCCTGTACACAACGAGAACAACGAAGTCGCTTCCTACAAGGTGAAAGGCTTTAAGGGAACTACCGCTTCGCTTACAATCCCTGCAACCTTCAATAATAAACCAGTGACCGAGATTATGCCACATGCCTTTGAGGGCAACACCGCTCTAACCGATTTAATCATTGGCAATAATATCACTGCCATTGGCGACTCGGCATTCATGGGAACAAAGTTCTCGACACTTCAGCTTAGCGAAAACCTGCAAACCATTGGCAATAGTGCATTTGAGGACTGCGACTCGCTAAGTGAGGTTCGACTGCCTAATAGTGTCAACATGGTGCATAAGCGCGCATTCCGTGGCTATGACAACCTCAAGCGTTTCTGTCTTGGCAGTGGTTTTAAAGACCATGACGATAATTTCATCGCCTATTGCCCCAACCTTTCTGAACTCTATATGGTTGAGCCTGGCAACACCTCTGAAAACAGCGAAGGTTACCTTGTGGTCAACAACGTCCTAATGCACAACGTGGGCACTTATCGCAGTTATGTGATTGCCTGTGCACCAGGTGTGAGTGGCGACTTTGTGTTGCCTGTGGAGCATCTCACAAATGGCCAAGTCAATATCTTTGGCAGTTCATTTGCCAGCTGCGACAAGCTCACCAGCGTCACCATCCCTGCGAGCAAGACTTACTCTATGGGCAAGGGCGTCTTTGATGGGTGTGACAACATGCGCTATCTCGACATGCGTGGCGCAGTGCGCTTTGAGAGGATGGAAAATGGTCAGCCATTGCCATGGACAGTGGAGCGCAACGACCCTGATAATCCATTCTACAGCTTGAACGAGCGCACTATCATCTGGACCGACGCAACCACCATTTGCGAGGAGAGTGAAGAAAACGTGATTAGAGGCAACCAAGCCAACTCTATCCAACTCACCGATGGATGGGACTTCGAGGCCAAGGTGGAATTCACCGCCGGCAGCGCAAGTTTGGACCGAGTGCTTGAGGCAGCCATTGTGCGGGATGAGTATTATAATGAGAATAATGAATACATTAACGATACCCACTATGAAGATATGGGCTATAGTGTATATCTGCCCTATCCGCTCACGCTCGCTGCCGATAATGTGAAGGTGTATGAACCTGGTAATATTATCAACCAGGGAGACAACTCCATTGTCACTTTCTATGAAGTGGAAGGTGGAGAGATGGAAGCCTACAAGCCTTACTATGTGGTGGTTAGAACCCAAGATGTGACACTTAACAACAACGATCAAGTCACCATCACACTCCCACCCACCGGCGAGGAAGACTGGACCGACCTTGGGTACATCTTCTCGGGTACTACAGTAACTATTCCTAACAGCACTTTGCGCACCATGGGAGCCTATATCCTGCAAAGCGACAATGCATGGCACAAAGTGCCTGCCGACAAGGAACTTGAGAACGTGTATGTGGGACCTTTCCGTTCCTACTTCCACGCCGGCAGCAGCGCGGTGTCAAAAAAGTTGCTCTCGCAGTTTGTTGACAATGGTTCTATACCTACTAACGTTGAGGCGATCAGGACTATTGACAGTAATGGTGACGAGCGTTACTTCGACTTGCAAGGACGTCAGCTTCCAGGCAAGCCCGAGAGAGGTATTTATATTCACAACGGCAAGAAATATATTGCCAAATAATGACTATATCAATGAAGAAAATAATTTCAATATTGTTATTATCGGTTGTGGCATGGTCCATGGTGTGGGCCGATGACAACCCGCTATATAACATAGTGTGCAAACAGAACGACAGGGGGATTGTGACGACATCGCCAGTACGGCAGGCCCATCAGTTTGATAAAGTAACACTCAATGCTGTACCCTACGAAGGTTACAAATTATATAGATTCGTGATTCGCCTGTTGCCCGGCGAAACAACTATACCTTCAGGTTCAAACATTCAAGGAGAGCATTACTTTTATATGCCCAACAATGATGTAGAGGTTTCAGCAGATTTCGTGCCTGCTGACTACAACATCTTTATCGATCAGAAGCCTGAAGGCACTATAGTCACTAACCCTTCGGGCAAAGCAGAATATGGCAGCATAGTGACGGTGACGTTCACGCTCAATGATAGTGTCACTGACTATAACATCTCCAATGTGAAAGTTGATTTAGCAACTAGCGGCGGATTCAACGACGATGAACCTTGGGGCCCAGCCTTAGCACCCCCCCATTATCCAAAAGAAGACGATAATAGCGAAAATAGCGACAACAGCGTTGAGGTGACACAAACAGGTTTCAACACATTCACATTTGTCATGCCCCTCAGCGATGTGCTAATCACCCCTGTCATTGAAAAGATGCAAAAGGTGTCGTTGCGCAAACTGGCTGCTAGTGGCGAGGAAGGCAAGCTCTACATAATCAGAGACTCCGACATTGCTGTTGGGTACTACGACGCGACCACAGGCATCATCTACGCTAAGGACAGCAATCATGCCGACGAGCAAGAGATACCTGAGTCTGCCATCGACTATGTTACACAGACTGGGCTGCAACAAGCTGCCTGGGACCACAGCAACTGGCTGGCTATCGATCTGTTCAACAAAACCGACCCTAATATGCCCAATTACGAGAAAGAAAAAATGATAAGGAATATTAGGGGCAAACTCGTTGATGCCACCAACCTGCAGATGATGGTTGCTGAAAATCCATATATCCCCACTGATGGTGATGAGGAGTTTTCATTATTGGTTTCAACCAACAACTTCATCCCAGCCAACTACTACGGCACCCAAGAGGGCACCGATGGCAACAACTACTTCTTCATCGCACCTGCCCCCAACGAATACAACTACATTCATTGGGCAGTATGGAATGCTGATAATGGGACTTTCACCATGCCATTAGACTCTGCCGCTAACTCCTTGGGCTTGCAAGGCAGCTTCCCTGCCACGTTTGCCAGTGGTTTTGACGCCACCACGCTGATTGATGGAGAATCATATACCATCGAGGGCATTTCAAAAATCATGAAAAACGAGGAGACCGGCGAAGAGCAACCGCGCCTTGCCAGCGATGAATTCTATTCGGTTTTTGTCATCAATGCCACCCAGACCGAGATTGTACCCCCTGCAATTCCCGGCGACGTGAACGGAGATGGCTTTGTTACCAGCGTTGACGTTACAGTTCTCTACAACTACATGCTCAATGGCGACGATAGTGATATGGTCAATGGTGACCAGAACGGTGACGGCAGCATCACTTCTAACGACGTCACCTTTGTTTACAACATTCTGTTAGGAAACTAAAAACGCTCATACTAAATCTGATCTATTAAAATCAACCTCGGCGGTGCCAATTGCGGCATCGCCGAGGTTTTCTTTTGGTCAATTGATAAGAATAGAAAAATCGCAAGTGACTATATCAGCCGCTTGCGATTCTCTTGCGTGGTACCTCCAGGATTCGAACCGGGGACACATGGATTTTCAGTCCATTGCTCTACCACCTGAGCTAAGGCACCAACGTGGTTTTGCGATTTGCGACTGCAAAGTTACGGCAAGTTTTTGAGATGACCAAACTTTTTGCGCAAAAAAATCAAATTATATTCTAAAAACGCTCAAAAGTGGAAAAAATCGGAAACAAACCAGCTCTATTTGAGAAAATATCCGTACCTTAGCAAGTTATTTCGCAAGAAAACCAGCGAGCAACAAAACCAGCAAGCGACAGCTTGCGGCAAACTAGCAAGCGCAGCTTGCGGCACAACACTATGGAGCATTTGATGCAATATATATGGCAACACCGTCTGTGGCGTGCCGACGACATGGTTACCAACGATGGTCGCCACGTGAGAATCCTCGACCCAGGGCTTCTCAACACCGATGCTGGCCCCGACTTCTTCAACGCCAAAGTGGAGATTGACGGACAGACATGGGTGGGCAACATCGAAATCCATGTGCGCGCCAGCGACTGGAAACGCCACGGCCATGACAGCGACAGCGCCTACGACAGCGTAGTGCTCCATGTGGTCGATAAGGACGACGCGCCTGTCTATCGCACCAACGGCGAGCGCATCCCGCAACTGGTGCTGCAAGTGTCGCCACTGTTCAACATGAGCTATGACCAACTCATGAACAGCTATCAGGAACTGCCGTGTGCGGCCACCATCGCCACCGTGCCACAACTCACCATCACCGAGTGGGTTGAGAGGCTGGCCTTTGAGCGACTGCACAACAAGGTGGGACGAGTGCGCGAAATCCTCGAACTCTACCACGGCAGCTGGGAAGAGGTTTGCTACGTCACTGTGGCGAGAAACCTAGGCTTCGGCATCAACAATGAGGCCTTTGAACGACTGGCACGGCGCACACCGCTGCAACTGCTGCACAAGCACAGCGACTCGCTGCTGCAAATTGAGGCGCTGCTCTTCGGGCAAGCTGGCTTGCTTGACCCCTCGGCAGCCTGTGCCGACGACTACTACCGCCACCTGTGCTCGGAGTATGCTTTTCTTGTCAACAAGTTCTCGCTGCACCCCATGGAGAGCGAGGCGTGGAAGATGTTCCGCATCAGGCCGCAGAACTTTCCCTACCGCCGCATAGCGATGCTGGCGCAGTATATCGAGGGCGGGTTCAACTTGATGAGCAAGATTCTCGAGGCCAACGGCGAGAAAGAGCTGCGCAAGCTCTTCCAGGTGGAGCTGACGGGCTACTGGAGCAACCATTTCTCCTTTGGCAAGCCCAACGAACGGCCCACTTTGGCACTGAGCGACAAGTCAATAGACATTGTGCTTATCAACACCGTGGCACCGCTCTACTACGCCTATGGCGAGATAACCGGCAACTATGCCCTCACCGACAAGGCGATAAGCCTGCTCGAGAGTCTTAAACCTGAGAGCAATTCGATAGTCAAAACATTTGTGGCAGCAGGTATCGAGTGCGACAGCGCGCTCACCTCTCAGGCCCTTATCGAGCTCCGCCGCAGCTACTGCGACGCCCGCAAATGCATCTACTGCAAGATTGGGCACCGTCTGCTCAGCGAGAGCGCACACAGATAACAAATTAACAAACAAATCAATAACTACTTTATTTAAATTAAAAATAACATGAGAAAAGTTCTTTTAATGGCAGCCATTTCGTGCTTGGGACTGATGAATGCCCACGCCGAGACAGTAGTGCCTTTATCTTATGGAAATTTCGACCAATGGATCACCCGTCACATCAAGGAGTCGGCTGTCCTTGGAGGTCAAGAAAAAAAGGTATTTGAGATTGGACCTAAGCAAGTAATCAATGGCGCTAAAGCCTATAACAATATGGGCGGCTCTCCATGGGCAACCAGCAACATTTACGCCAAGGTGATGGGCATTGTGAAAACCAGCAATGCCGTGTTCCCCGACGTTCACGGAAACGGATTCTGCGCAAAGCTCACCACCATGATTGAGCACTGCAAAGCTGTGGGAGTCATCAACGTGGATGTGCTGGTATCGGGCACAATCTTCATGGGACAAATGATGGAGCCAGTGAGCAGCACCAAGAACCCATACAGCAAGATGAACATGGGTGTGCCATTCACCAAAAGGCCTAATTACCTGCAATTTGACTACAAAGTGAATGTTCCTTCGGGACAAAGAATCTACTCTAGCGGCTTCGGCAAAAAGAAGGAGCTCCCTGGACAAGACTACGCCGAGGTGTTCATCCTCCTGCAACGCCGCTGGGAAGACAGCAATGGTAACCTCCACGCCGCACGCGTGGGCACTGGCCGCCAGCGCTTTGGCAAAACTGTTGCCAACTGGGTAAACAAGCACCGCATCCCCATCTGGTATGGTGACATCACCAAGCACGCTGGTTATCAGTCCTATATGGGCCTCATCCCTAAGGACAAGTCCTATTATGCCAAGAACAGCAAGGGCAAGATGGTTCCCGTTATCGAGGAAAAATGGGATGACGCCAACGCCACTCCCACCCACATCATCGTGATGGCATCCTCGGGTTGCGGCACTGCCTACACCGGCACTCCAGGCATGGCCCTGTGGATCGACAACATCTCGCTGGTGTATTGATCGGCTTCGCCGATGATTAAGGATTAGGAATTAAGGTTTAATAAAAGTCGCATAAAAACTAAAGTTATGGCAAAGGAAGTTGGGCAGACCCCGATGATGAAACAGTTCTACGAGATGAAAGCAAAGCATCCCGATGCTCTGCTGCTCTATCGTGTGGGCGACTTTTATGAGACCTACGGCAACGACGCTATCGTAGCCAGCGAAATCCTGGGCATCACGCTAACGCGTCGCTCCAACGGCACTGGCGGCAAGAACCTGGAGATGGCTGGCTTTCCTCATCACGCCCTCGACACCTATCTGCCCAAACTGGTGCGCGCCGGCAAACGCGTAGCCATCTGCGACCAGCTCGAAGACCCAAAACTCACCAAGAAACTCGTTAAGCGCGGCATCACCGAACTTGTCTCTCCTGGCGTGGTGATGGGCAACACTCTTCTCGACCGCAAGGAAAACAACTTCCTCGCCGCCGTGCACTTTGGCAAGAAATCTACTGGTGTGGCGTTTCTCGACATCAGCACTGGCGAGTTTCTTGCTGCCGAAGGCTCTGTCGATTATGTTGACAAGCTGCTCAGCAACTTTGCCCCCAAAGAGGTGCTGATAGAGCGCAGCAACCGTACCCACTTCCAGCAGTCGGCCTCGTCAAAGTACCTCACTTTTGAGATGGAGGACTGGATTTTCACTGAGGAATCGGCGACCGACCGCTTGCTCAAGCATTTCGAGACCAAGAACCTGAAAGGCTTTGGAATACAGAACATGACGTGCGCCATCGTCGCCTCGGGTGCTATCCTCCACTACCTCGACCTGACGCAGCACACCCAAATCAAGCACATCACCTCGCTCTCACGCATCGAGGCGGAGCGCTACGTGCGCCTCGACAAGTTCACGGTGCGCAACCTCGAACTCATAACCCCAATGGCCGACGACGGCAAGAGCTTGCTCAGCGTCATCGACAACACACTGTCGCCCATGGGCGCGCGCCTGCTGCACCGCTGGATGATGTTCCCGCTCAAAGACGTGAAAGCCATCAACCGCCGCCACGACGTGGTGGAGCATTTCTTCAAGGACACTGAGGGCCGAGAGCTGCTCAAGGAGCAACTTGAGGTGATTGGCGACATAGAACGACTGGTGTCGAAGGTAGCGGCAGCACGCATCTCGCCACGAGAGTTGGTACAACTCAAATGCGCCCTGCAAGCAATAAATCCCATAAAACGGATGTGCGAACAGAGCGACAGCGAGGTGCTTTACAGCTTTGGCGAACAGCTCAACCCTTGCCCGCTTATCAGCGACCGCATTGAGCGCGAACTTAATCCCGACGCGCCTAGCCAGGTAAACCGCGGCAACGTCATACGCAACGGCGTGAACGACGAGCTCGACGAGCTGCGCAACATTTCCTCGAGCAGCAAGGACTACTTGATGCAGCTGCAACAGCGTGAGAGTGAGCGCACTGGCATTCCAAGCCTGAAGATTGCTTACAACAACGTGTTTGGCTACTACATCGAGGTGCGCAACACCCACAAGGACAAAGTGCCCGAAGAGTGGATTCGCAAGCAGACCCTAGTCAGCGCCGAGCGCTACATTACTCCTGAGCTCAAAGAGCTGGAAGAGAAAATACTGGGCGCTGAAGAGAAAATCATCACTATCGAAAACCAGCTGTTCAATGATCTGGTGGCAGCCGTGAGCGACTATATCCCTGCCATTCAGAATGATGCGACGCTTATCGCCCAGCTCGACTGCCTGCTCTCGTTCACCCGTGTGGCGCTCGAGAACCACTACAACCGCCCTATAGTCGATGACTCGCTCGACATCGACATCACCGAGGGCCGGCACCCAGTCATCGAGAAGCAACTGCCTGTGGGAGAGGTGTATGTGCCTAACAGCATCCAACTGAGCAACGACGAGCAGCAGGTGATGATTATCACTGGTCCCAATATGGCTGGTAAATCGGCACTGCTGCGCCAGACCGCCTTGATAGTGCTTATGGCGCAAATTGGCTCTTTTGTGCCTGCCGAAGCGGCGCGCATCGGCATCGTTGACAAGATTTTCACGCGCGTGGGCGCCAGCGACAACATTTCGCTCGGAGAATCGACCTTCATGGTGGAGATGACTGAGGCATCGTCAATCCTCAACAACCTGAGCGAGCGCAGCCTTATCCTCTTCGACGAGTTGGGACGTGGCACAAGCACCTACGACGGCATCTCAATAGCTTGGTCTATAGTGGAATACATCCACGAGACGCAGGCACGTCCTAAGACGCTATTCGCCACACACTACCACGAGCTCAACGAGATGGAGAAGACCTTCAAGCGCGTGAAGAACTACAACGTGAGCGTACGCGAGATGAACGGCAAGGTGGTGTTCCTGCGCAAACTCGTGCGCGGCGGCAGCGAACATAGCTTCGGCATCCACGTGGCGAAGCTCGCTGGTATGCCCAAGACAATCGTGCATCGTGCCGACGAGGTGCTTAAACGCCTGGAACAGAACAGCAACAACGACTCGCTGAGCAAAGACCTCGACGATGTGGCCAACAACCGCAATGGCGTGCAGCTGTCGTTCTTCCAGCTCGACGACCCCGTCCTGAGCCAAGTGCGCGACGAAATCCTCAACACCGACATCAACAACCTCACACCAATGGAAGCACTCAACAAACTGAACGACATAAAATCAATCATCACCGGAAAAAAAGGCAACTGATTAAGTGTTAAGTGATAAGCAACAAGTAATAAGTGATAAGTTTTTGATTCCTTTAACTCCTTTCCCTCCTTTCAAACAATGCGCAAAGTCTTTATATATTTGATAATGTGTGTCGCCTCGATTGGGGCGATGGCACAGCCACAGCTCGCTCAACAGCAGATAGCAGCCGACCACAACCGTAGTGCCAGCAACCATTATGCTTACCCCTACCCTGCCGAGCAACTGCCTCAGCTAACCCCTGCTCCCGCAGGATATGAGCCGTTTTTCATCAACCACTACGGGCGCCACGGCAGCCGATGGCTCACAAAGCAGAGCTCCTACGAGCGTCCTATAAAGACTCTCGAACAGTTCCAACAGCAACACCTTCTTAACAAACAAGGCGAGGTGCTGCTCAACGATTTGCGCAAAGTAGCTATGGAGGCCCAAGGGCGTGTGGGCGAACTTAGCGACGTGGGCGCCGAGCAGCATAAAGCCATAGCAAAACGCATGTGCGAGAATTTCCCGCAGGTATTCTCGGGCGATGCACGTATCGACGCACGTTCCACGATATGGATTCGCTGCATTCTCTCGATGGGCAACGAAACCGCCGAGATTAGCGCCTTCAATCCCCGCGCGCGCATTTTCACCGATGCCAGCTACCACGATATGTACTACACAGGATGGGGCTACGGAGAAGACACCCTTGCCAACCCGCAGCGCAGTGACATCCGCCACATCAGCGACAGCATTTTCGACGCGCGTGTCCAGCCCAAGAGGTTTATGAGTCAGATAGTTAATGACCCCAACTATGCCGACATCAATTTCAAACAATGCGCCAAGCTCATGGAGGACGTCTTCGACATCGCAGGCAGTCTGCAAAACCACCACGTCTTCGACGGTATGAACCTCTTCAACTATTTCACCGACGAGGAAATCTATGAGTTATGGAAAACCAAGAACATCTACTGGTATCTGCAATGGGCAAACTCGCCACAGGGTGGAAACCGTATGCCGTTCATCGAGAGAGCGTTGCTTACCAATATGATAGAGACTGCCGATGCCGCCATTGCTGATCGTGATCACCACGGCGCCGCTCTGCGATTTGGCCACGAGACCTGCGTGCTGCCACTGGCGTGCATGCTCGAGATTGACAACGTGAACTATAGCTGTGACGACCTCAACACCCTGCACGAGACATGGCGCAACTACGAGATTTTTCCTATGGCGTGCAACATCCAGATGGTGTTCTATCGCAACGCCAGCAACGACATCCTCGTAAAAGTCCTTTTCAATGAGCACGAGGCTAAACTCCCCTTCCACACCGACAACTTCCCATACTACCGCTGGAACGACATCAAGCCCTACTACCTGCAGAAACTTAAAACTACAGTCAACTGGCCGAAGTAGGTTATAGGTTATTAGTTATAGGTTGGCGAGGTTGTTAGTAACACCTAGTCATTACTATTTAAAAAAAGCAAAAAACTGACATTTTTTCAGTTTTTTGCTGTATCTTTGTAGTCGCAAATGGCGACAAGGAATGTTGCAATTGCCCTATCGCCTTAAAAATCAAGCAAATAATGGAAGATATCAATAATATACAAGAAACTCAAGAGCAACAGCCCATCAAGCCCTCTGTGCTCGACTATAACGACGTTTGCAAGATGGCGCCATTCTTTAAGGGAAAGGAAAAGCTTGTGAACAGGGTCTTTCACTGGCTCGCCATCGACAAGACCAACGACTTCCACAAGCGCAACATGCACCTGGATGGTCCCGATTTCTCGCACAAGATGTTTGAGGAACTTGGAGCCCCAGTTACCATAAGAAATGAAGAGGTGCTCGACAGTCTGCCCGAAGGACCGTTCATCACGGTGTCGAACCACCCCTACGGCGCTCTTGACGGCATGTCGCTAATCGACATTGTTGGCCACCACCGCCCCGACTTTAAGGTGATGGTAAACCTGATACTCAACAACATAGGTGCACTCAGGCCTAACTTTATCGCTGTTGACGCACTTGCCAGCAACGACCCCGAAAAGCGCGCCGTGTCGGTAAAAGGTATCACCGATGCCATGCGACATGTGAGACAAGGTCATCCACTAGGATTCTTCCCCGCAGGTGCCGTGTCAAAACTCACCTGGGGACTCAGGATTCAAGATCGAGAGTGGCAACCATCGGTAATCCGCATCATCCAGAAGCTTAAAGTGCCAGTGGTTCCCATCTATTTCCATGGACATAACAGCTGGATATTCACCGCTTTAGGCATGATTGACTGGCGCTTGCGCACCCTTCGTCTGCCTACTGAGGTCTTCAACAAGAAAGGCTATGACTTCAGAGTGTCAGTTGGCGACATCATCACTCCCGAGACAATGGCTCAGTACAGCACTCCCGAAGAATTGGGCACATTTTTGAAACAACAAACCTACAAATTGAAAAAATGGCAAAAATAACCGACAACGACATCCGCACCACCATGCAGCGCTATGGCATCATAGGCTCGGCACCTGCTTTGATCAACGCTGTAAAACGAGCTCTCATCATCGCTCCTATCGACATCTCGGTGCTTATCAATGGTGAGAACGGTACGGGTAAAGAGTTCTTTCCCAAGATAATACACGACAACAGTCCGCGCAAGCACAAGAAATATATTGCCGTGAATTGCGGCGCCATTCCTGCCGGCACTATCTCAAGCGAACTCTTTGGACACGAGAAGGGCTCCTTCACCAATGCCGAGAAAGAGCACGCTGGATATTTCGAGGTCGCAAACGGCGGCACTATCTTTCTCGACGAGGTCGCCGACCTCACACTCGACGCCCAAGCGCGACTCCTTAGGGTCTTGGAATCAGGCGAATACCTGCGAGTAGGCTCCTCCGAGGTGCGCAAGACCAACGTGCGCGTGGTGGCTGCCACCAACAAAGACCTGCTGCAGATGGTCAATGCCGGCGAGTTCCGCGAGGACCTGTTCTATCGCATCGCTGCCATCCGCATCGAGGTGCCACCCTTGCGCGAGCGCGGCGAGGATATAAAGATGCTCGCAACTAAGTTCTGCTACGACTATGCCGAGCAGCACCACCGTCCACCGCTGATGTTTGACGAGAGTGCCTACCGCCAGCTCATGTCGTTTAGTTGGAGCGGAAACGTGCGCGAACTGCAGAGCCTGATAAGGGAGATGTCGTCATTCGAGAGTGGCGTTGTTACAGGCGAAGTGGTAAAAAAATACCTCAATCAGAAGAACCACAGCGGCAATCTGCCTGTGGTCTATGACAAGGTGCAGCACGACTACACCCAGGAGCGTGAACTTATCTTCAAACTCATCATGCAGATGCAGAGCGAGTTAAAAGAGCTCAAAGAGACCGTTGCTAACGCCAACATTGCCTCCAAGCAGCAAGGCAACAAACTGCATCTGAGCAGCAACATCAACGAGCTGCAACGACAGAGTTCACGGCTTACAACCATTAATAACGATGACGACCTTGTGTGGCAAAACGTTGCCGAGGATTTTGATATCGACGAAGCTCCACGCAACCAGCAGTCTAGGCACTCCTTCAGCGACATCAAGGCCACAGCTATCGATGTGGAAGAGGACAAAATCAAGACCCTCGAAGACACCGAAAGAGAGGTGATTATCAACGCCATAGAGCGCAATCACGGCCGTCGCCGCCAGACCGCCGAGGAGTTGGGCATCAGCGAGCGCACCCTCTACCGCAAAATCAAAGAATATGGTCTAGAATACCGCAACAACCGTAAGTGACACTATGCGCACCACAACCAAGATACTCATCTCGCTGCTGGTAATGGCTATATCACAGTCGTGCATCAGCTACAAGTTTAATGGAGCGGCACTCGATTACAACAAGTACAAGACAGTGTCGTTTGCAAACATACCCATTCGCGCGCCGCTAGTCTATCCACCTCTGCAACAGCTGTTTCAAAACAAATTGCAAGATGTGGTGACGCAGCAAACGCGACTCCGCCAAGTCGATAACACCAACAGCGACCTGCGATTTGAGGGCGAAATCACCAACTATAGCCTCTCGCCACAGGCGGTGGGCGAGAATGCTTACGCCACTCGCACACGACTCACCATTAGCGTGAGAATAAAGTATATCGACAATGTGAACGACGCACTGAGCAACGAGGTCACCGTCTCGGCCTACCGCGACTTCGACAGCAACCAGCTGCTCATCGATGTGCAAGACCAACTATGTGAGGAAATCAGCGCTGAGCTAGTGGATCTCATCTTCAACCAAACGGTGGGAAACTGGTAATTCTTTAATGCACAATGCAGAATGCAGAATCCTGCCGCGCAAGCGCGGAAATTAAAGCACTGCGTGCTAAAATTATTATTGCGCTGACGCGCTAAAATTTTGTTTTAAAATTATTTACAATTTTAGCGACGAAGTCGCCATGATTTTAGTGCGAAGCACATTCTAAATTTTAGAGCCGCAGGCTCTCTAATTTCCACTCCACAGGAGTGGCAAAACTTTGATAAAATCCATGTGAGCAACACATGGCACAAAGCACAATCTCTAAATAATTTGGAACTATTTAACGACATAGAGAAGATGCTGAGTGAGGGCAAGATGCCTGATCAGCAGTGGGTTGACGAGGCTAGGCAGCGATATCCTTACTTCGCCTTGCCATTGCTCTTGCAACTCAAGCAAAGCGGTGACGACGATGCTATGCAGCGCCTTGCCGTGATGAGCCCCGACCGCCGCGACCTCGCCATAGTGATGGGGAAAGCACCCGCCGCTTTTGCCCACTTCTACCCCACCGAAGAGTCTGTGTCGCCCAATCCCGAGGAGGCTATCGACCTCTTCCTCAACACTTTTGCTGGTGGCAGCAACCAAAAGGAGATTGACGCCCTGAGTAACGCCATCTTCAACCCAACACCCGACTATGCCGACATCCTCGCCGCTCAGCATGGCGACGACAGCCAAGTCACTACCAACAAGGAAGATCAACTCATCGACAGCTTCATCGCACACTCGCGCAAGCAAGAGCAGGAAGCAATCGCCAGCAACCCACAAGCAGAACGCCACATCGAGCAGGAAGAAGTGGAGCAAGTGGCACACGACGCAGTGGAGGAATCTACCCAAAATGACAGCTCAATGCTCAGCGAGAGTCTAGCAAAAATGTACATTGCTCGTCATAAATATTCTAAAGCTCTTGAAATTATTGAGAGCATAAATTTGAATTTTCCAGAAAAAAGTATTTACTTTGCAGACCAAATTCGGTTTTTGCGCAAAATTGTGCTTAACGAAAACATTAAAAACAAACTATAACTATTTGATAAAATGGCAGTTACAATTTCAATTCTTATCTGTTTAGCATCAATTCTGCTGATTGGTGTGGTTCTCATTCAGAAGTCAAAAGGTGGCGGTCTTGCCGCTAGCGCAAGCAATTATAACCAATTTATGGGTGTTCGCAAGACTACCGACTTTGTTGAGAAGGCTACTTGGGGACTTGCTATATTCATTTGCGTGCTTAGCATTGCCAGTGCTTTCCTCGCATCTCCCAAGAATGCTCAAAAAAACGCTAACACTCCTGATATCACAAATATGAAAACCACCACGCCTCAGCAAGAGAACGCTGGGAACGCATTCCCAACTACTCCTGCTCAGCCAGGCGCTACCAATCAAAATGGCGGCAAGTAATTGAGTGCTAAATAATGATGTCATCAAAGGAGAGCCATCTCTCTTTTGATGACATTTTTTTGCTCCTCTCACTATGGCACAGCCCAATATCGACATACTGAAGAAACGGTTTGACGCCTATCTCCGCATCGAGAAAGGCCTCTCGCAAAACACCGCAGCAAGCTACTGCCGCGATGTGGAGCACCTGTTGCAGTATGCAAGCGACAATGGCAAAAGTGCCCCCGACATCACACGACACGACCTGGAGCTCTTCCTGGGCACACTCCACGACCTTGGCATCTCGCCACGCTCGCAGGCACGCATTATTTCGGGCATCAAGAGCTTCTACAAATTCCTCAAGATGGAAGGCGTCATCGACGTCAACCCCACCCTGCTACTCCCTGCTCCACGCATCGGGCGACACCTGCCCGAGGTGCTCACTCTCAACGAAATCGACAGCATGATATCATGCATCGACCTCTCCAAGCCGCAAGGTCAGCGCAACCGAGCCATCATCGAGGTGCTATATGGCTGCGGACTGCGCGTCTCGGAGCTAGTGGAGTTGCGCATGTCGCAAATCTTTGAGCAAGAGGAATATATCACTGTCATAGGTAAGGGCGACAAACAGCGACTCGTACCCATCTCGCAAGAGGCACTAGAGCAGATAAACCTCTACCTAGAGCAGACCCGCAGCAACCAAGTGGCGAAACGCGGCTGCGAGGACATTCTCTTCCTCAACCGTCGAGGCGACAGACTCACACGAGTGATGATTTTCTACATCATCAAGGAGCTCTGCCAGCTGGCGGGCATCCGCAAGACGGTGAGTCCACACACCCTGCGACACTCTTTCGCAACTCACCTGCTAGAGGGCGGCGCCAACCTGCGCGCCATCCAGCAAATGCTCGGCCACGAGAGCATCGAGACCACCGAAATCTACGTGCACATCGACCGCTCCACCCTGCGCCAAGAAATCCTCACCCACCACCCAAGAAATCAAATGCACAATTCATAATGCATAACACCATGTGCTGCGCACATGGAAATTAGAGCACTTCGTGCTAAAATTATATAAGGCGCTGACGCGCTAAAATTTTGTGTAAAATTTTAATTTCAGAACCATGGACTTGATTGAAGAACATAATAAGAAATATGCGTTTTTTAAGGAGATAACAGGTATTGCAATGCAGATTCATCGTGAGTATCACCCTGGTTTATTAGAATTAGCTTATGAAGCAGCTTTAAAGTATTTGTTGACTCAAAAGCAATATAATGTTCAAAAGCAAGTTCTTGTTCCAATCTATTGGGAAGATGTTATGTTGGAAGAAAACTATAGGCTTGACTTATTAGTTAACAACAACATAATAATTGAACTCAAAGCCACCAAGCAGATTATATCTGAGCATCGGAAGCAATTACATAACTACATGAGGTTAACGCACATTCCATACGGTATGTTAATAAACTTTGGAATGCAAAGTCTATATTCTGAATGGTAAGAGCTAGATGTTGCAACCAATGAGATAGAAAAAATAACACTAATGTGAAACTAAATATTTTAGCGACGAAGTCGCCGTTATTTTAGTGCGAAGCACCACAAAAATTTTAGAGCCGAAGGCTCTCTAATTTCCACTCCGCCAGGAGTGGCAAAATAATCGAAATAATGAAAGACAAGAAACAACCTCGCCGGGGGCCGGCCACTGATAATGTGGCGAAGCTCACCATCAAAGAAGACGGCACATTGCTCGCCGCTGCCGCTGCGCTGCTGCCTGACCACAAACCCACCAAGCTTAAGTCAATGCTACGTCATAACCAGCTAGCAATCAACGGCGTGCCATCCACACAGTTTGATCAACCCGTGAGCGCTGGCGACCAACTGTGGGTAAACTTCGATCGCTCTTTCCAAGTCTTCAGCCACCCGCGCATCAAACTTGTGTATGAGGACAATGACATCATCGTAGTTGATAAAGGCTACGGCGTGCTTTCTACTGCTGCCGGCAAGCCCAGCGACGACACCGTGTATAATATAGTGAAGAAGTATGCGCGAGGATTCAGCGAAAAGGCCAACGTCTATGTCGTGCACCGACTCGATCGCGACACCTCGGGACTCATGCTCCTCACACGCACCAAGCAGGCACGCGACAAGCTCATCAGCAACTGGAACAACATGGTAATCGAGCGAAAATACATAGCCATCGTTGAGGGCAAGGTTGAGCAGAAAGAGGGCACCGTCAAGAGTTTCCTCGCCGAGAACCCCGACACCTATGAGATGTATTCCACCGATGACAAGAAGCTCGGGCGCCTCGCCGTAACACGCTACCGTGTCGTCAAGCAAGGCAAGCGTTTTGCCATGGTTGAGCTTGAGATAAAGACTGGACGCAAGAACCAGATCAGGGTGCACATGCATGACCTGGGCAACCCCGTGAGTGGAGACCGCAAGTATGGAGGCAACCCCAGCCCCATCAACCGCATCGCCCTCCATGCCACCGCACTTACTATCGTCCATCCCATAACAGGGAAAGCGGTGACCTTCACCTCCCCCATTCCCGACAACTTCAACACGTTGCTAAATTAAGAGATTGAGAGTTTGGGATTTCGATTGTTAGAGCATCCGAATATTCGAGCAATCGAGCGATCGATTGTTAGTTTTTTTGAGTTTTTTAAGGTTTAGAGGTTTAGATTGAAAGATTGGCTATTTTGTGGTTTTTTTTCATTTTTCTTGCATTTTTGTTTGTTAGTTTGAATTTTTTTTCCTTAATTTGCACAATCTTTCTAGTGAAGCGCATTGATGTGCTCACTTATTAACTATCGAAAGACGTGACTAATAAATAATAATTAAACTTTTAACCTAAAAATCATTTTAAAATGAAGAAAATTTTCACTCTTTTTGCAGCTGCTTTGGTAGGTCTCTGCGCTTATGCTCAGGACGAAGGACCATGTCCCTCAATGTTCTATTTTGAGCCAATAGAGGAAGTTCAGGAAGCTGCCTGCGTTCAACTCGAGCTCCAGATCACCAACGCTAGCGAGAACCTTAACGGTTTCAACATCAGCATTCAGAAGCCAGACGCTGCTGAGTGGTTCATGATTGACGACATCTTTGAGATGTATTCAACCAACGAAGGCTACGGCCACAACATCCTTGGCATGTGGACAGGTCACACTGAGGCTCAAATGGAAGCTGCTATGTCTAGAATGATGGACTACAACACTGCTATTAACGATGGCAAGCTCGTTATCGTTGAGATCCTTAAGACCAACAACTGCCGTTTCTTCCCAGTATTTGAAACACCTGCTGGCGTAGCTAAGTTCGCTATCGACTTCACTGGCTGCGAGGACACAAGAGAGCCCCTCAAGGTTTGGGCCGACAACACTGTTCCTAGCGAGTGCTCATTCTCTTACACCGGTGGTGTAGAGGGCACAAAAGCTTGGAGCCCCGACACTGAGCCAGCCCTCCTGCTCAGCAAGGTAGATGGCATGGTTTCTAAGGCTGCTCCTACTGCTATCAGCACTATCAACACCGACAGCAATGTTGACAACCGTATCTTCGACCTCCAGGGCCGCGAGCTCCAAAGCGCTCCCGAGCACGGAGTTTACATCCAGAACGGCAAAAAGTATGTTAAGTAATTAACCTTAACTGCTACAATGCAAAAGAAAACCACCCGCAACTTGGGTGGTTTTTTTCTTTCTTCTTGTTTTTGTCAAACTGCAAGCCTAGATACACCTATCCTCTATTCGGGTTTATATTGAAGTAAAAAAAATCAATTTTTCGTGTTTTTTTTTCAAAAATGTTTGGTCATTCAAAAAAGATTTACTTATTTTGCATTGAAATCTATGCGAGGCTGTCATCTGAGGCCTCAAATGGATAAATTGTTATTAACCGAACGACGTGACTATTAATTATTAATAAATTTTTTAACATTAAAATCGATTTGACATGAAGAAAATTTTTACTCTTTTTGCAGTTGCATTAATTGGTCTTAGCGCCTATGCACAGTGGCCTGGCTGCCCTTCAAGATTTGAATATGCGCAACTGACCAACGAAGCTAACCGTGTAGAGATTGAGCTTCAGCTCGTCAACGCTAGCGAGAACCTTAATGGCTTCAACATGCAAGTTCAGAAGCCCGAGACAGCTCAGTGGGTTATGATTGATGACATCTTTGAGTTCTACTCAACCAATGAAGGTTACGGAGCAACAATCCTCGCAAACTGGACAGGCCACACTGCAGCTCAGATGGAGGCCGCTATGCCTAAAATGATGGACTACAACACATCTATCAATCCTAATGGCAACCTCGTTATTATTGAGATTCTGAAGACCAACGCTTGCTATTACTTCCCAGTTCTTACAGAGCCTGCAGGTGTTTCTAAGTTCGCTATCGACTTCTCTACCTGCGAGGATGGTGTTTATGAGGTTAAGACCGACAACACACCTCAACAATACTCATTCTCTTACACTAATGGTCCTGAGGAGCACGGAGCATGGACTCCTACTGAAGAAGACTCTCAACTGGTTCTCCAACTTGAGAAGACTGGCGACGAGGTTAAGATTTACGATGCCATCAGCACTATCGCTGTAGATCAGCCAGCTGACAACCGCATCTTCGACCTCCAGGGCCGCGAGCTCCAGAGCGTTCCCGAGCACGGAATCTACATCCAGAACGGCAAAAAGTATGTTAAGTAATTAAAACTTAATTGCTAAACTAAAAAACCACCCAGAATTGGGTGGTTTTTTTATGTAGCAGGCTCAAGAAAAAGCATCTCCTCCCAAGGGTGGTAGGCATCGGAACCATGGAGCGATTTGATATACTCCTCATAGCTGATGTAGCGTCCTCCGAGGGTCTCGAGGTGATGGGTGCGGATTTGGCAATCGATGAGCGAGCCGCCGTGCTCCTGCATCTGCCGCGCAAGGGCGATAAGCGCCAGTTTGCTGGTGTTCGGTTCCAGCGAGAACATACTCTCGCCAACAAAGCCAGAGCCGCTAGTCACACCATAAAGACCACCCACTAGCTCATTGCCGCGCCACACCTCAACACTGCGCGCCCGCCCCAGCTCGTGAAGCTTGGTATAGGCCTCAATTATGTCGTCGCCAAGCCACGCACCCTCCATGTTTATGCGGTTATCTACTGTGCTACAAGCCCTTATCACTTGGTCGAAAGCGGTGTTGAACGTAACACGATACTGATGCTTGTTCATCAAGGTGCGCATCGAGTGGCTCACATGAATCTCATTAGGAAAAACCACAAAACGCTGCTTGGGGCAATACCACTGTATGTCCTTATATTTAAAGGCATACCAGGGGAAGAAGCCATGGTCATAGGCCAGCAGCAGCCGCGCCACACTGAGGTCTCCCCCAATGGCGACTATACCACTAGGCTCATCAAGAATCGGCATCTCAGGATGCGGGAACCATATCTTATCATCAAGTTCAAAAACCATAGATAGTGGAGAGTGGAGAGTATAGAGTTAAGAGGGAAGAGTGTGAAAACCTGAGTGGGTAGTGTTGGTGTCGTGCGCCGCTGACGCGGCGTTCGAGAAGAAAAAGCTACTTCAGTGTGATCTTGCCGGCGGTGACGGTAATGTGGGCTGTGCCACCGCGTTTTAGCTTGCCGAAGAGGATTTCGCGCATCAGCTTGGTCTTGAGCTCGCGGTGGAGCACACGGTCGAGCTCGCGGGCGCCATACTCGGCAGTAAAGCCTTCCTTCAAGAGCAAGGCCCTGGCCTCACGATCCACCTTAAGCGTCACCTTCTTGGGCGTGAGCTTCTCTTGCAGCTCGCGTAGTCGCTTGTCGAGAATCATCCCAGCCATCGTCTCATCCATATCGTTGAATACCACGATGTTTGACAAGCGGTTGATGAACTCAGGCTTAAACGTTTTCTTCACCTGCTTGAGCATGTCGCCACCACGGCTGCCACGGCTGTCGAAACCCATACTCATGCCAGCATACTGCGCACCGGCGTTGCTCGTCATGATGAGCACCACGTTGCGGAAGTCGGCATGGCGTCCCTTATTGTCGGTAAGGCTAGCGTAGTCCATCACCTGCAGCAGGATGTTGTAAATGTCCTCGTGAGCCTTCTCTATCTCGTCGAGCAGCAGCACGCAATTGGGAGTCTTGTGGATGGCGTCGGTGAGCAGACCGCCGTCCTCATAGCCCACATATCCGGCAGGCGAACCGATGAGTTTGGCTACGGTATGCTTCTCGGTATATTCGCTCATGTCAAAGCGCACCAACTGCACGCCCAGCTCAGCCGCCAGCACGCGTGCCACCTCGGTCTTTCCCACACCGGTAGGACCAACAAACAGCAGCGATGCCAGAGGCTTGCCATCATCGATAAGTCCAGCCTTGGAGAGCTGCACAGCCTCCACCACTTCTTGCACAGCCTGGTCTTGGCCATAGATAACGCTCTTGATGCGCTTCTCAAGGGTCTTGAGCTGCGCGTTGTTGTCCTCCTTCATAGCAGTGGCATTGATTTTCATCACCTTAAGGAGCACGTCGTCGATAAGCGCCTTATCCACCATCTGCCGTTTCTTGGCGGTGGGATGGATGCGGCGGTAAGCGCCAGCCTCGTCAATAAGGTCGATGGCTTTGTCGGGCAGGAAGCGACCACTGATGTGCTTTGCGCTCGCCCTCACAGCATAGTCGATTGCCGCAGGAGCGTAACTCACATGGTGATAGCTCTCATATCCCTTTTTCAAACCATTGATTATCTCTATGGTCTCGTCAACCGAGGGCTCCAAGATGTCAATCTGCTGGAAGCGGCGCACAATGCCCTTGCTTCGCGAGAGCTGACGGTTAAACTCCTCGTAGGTGGTCGCGCCTATGAAGCGCAACTTGCCGCGCTCAAGATAAGGCTTGAGCATGTTGGAGGCATCCATAGCGCTTTCGCCCGTGGCGCCAGCGCCCACTATGCTGTGTATCTCGTCGATATAGACGATGGCATTATCGAGGCTCGAGAGGTAGTCCATCGTCTGCTTTATGCGTTTCTCAAAGTCACCACGGTACTGCGTACCAGCAAGCATTGCAGCCATATCGATCTGGTAAATCTTGAATCCCTTTAGAGTATCGGGCACATTGCCGTCCTCGATGCGCTGCGCCAAGCCGTAGATGAGCGCCGTCTTGCCCACGCCAGGCTCGCCCACATGCAGCGGGTTATTCTTGTCCTTGCGGCACAGCACATGGATAGTGCGCTCCAGCTCGGCCTCACGACCTATGAGCGGGTTATGCTCCTTGAGGTGGTCGTTAACACAGGTGACAAAGTCGCCCATAGCTGGTTGTTGAAAAGGACCCTCAAACGGCTCGTCCAAAAATTCATCGTCGTCATCAAAAAGCTGATTCTTGGGAGGCGTCACCTCTACGTGTTTCTCATCACCATCATCAACCACGGTCAGTTCGCCATTATCTGTCATATCGCTACCCTTGACAGGACAGTTGCTGGTAAACTCCTCCATCTTCCAGATTAGAGTGCTGAAGAAGTCGCTATGCTCATTGGCGAAATCGTTGAGAACATTAGCGACCAACGAGTCCTCTAGCTGCATCGCCGCCTTCAACACATGCGTGATTTCCAGCTCGGGAGCCGCTGACGACTGCATAATGTCCACCGCTCCCATTATCAACTGCTGGAACTGCAGAGACGGCTCAAGGCCATAAGGCGCATTATCGGGCACAGCTTCAAGGTCGCGGGTATAATGCCGCAACGGTGAACGCACCACAGAGAGGTCTAATCCCATCTCCTTAAAAGACTCGACAACTGGCTGAGTGACAAGAATCGCACACACCAGATGCTCAGGAGTGAAAAACGGATTGCGCATGGCAACGGCATTGTCAACCGCCAAACGCATTGCAACCTGCAAGTGAAAACTATTTATAATTTCTTTTGACATATATTTCTCTATTATTTAAAACATCCCTATTAAGGTCCTCTATACCACGTCTCAGCCGTGATGTAAGCACTATAGCAACTATGAACTGTGAACTAAAAACTATTCCGGTTCGTAGGTGATGCGCAAAGGATAACCCTCGGCCTTTGCCATGGCGATAGCCTTGTTGGTCTTAGTCACCGCCATGTCGTAGCTGTAAATGCCCACCACTGCCCTTCCATGCTCATGCACATTAAGCATGAGGGAAGTAGCCTCTGATTCAGACTTATAGAACACCTCCACAAGCACCTTCACCACAAAATCCATTGTGGTGAAATCGTCGTTGTGGAATATCACCTTGTAATGCTTGGGAAAGTTGGTGAAAATCCTCTCCCGCTCCTTGACAGAGCCCTGTTGTTTTGCCATAATAATTTTTTGTAGGGACGAGACCTGTCTCGTCCGAGAAATGTAGGGACAAGGCGTGCCTCGTCCGTACAGAATTGCAAAGTTACTAATAAACCTGCAAATTGTGTGCCAAAAAAGCGTTTTTTATAATAATATTTCTTACCTTTGCACCGCAAAATGACACTACCCTATCGTAGCAGCCATTTTGCGGATGCTCTGATAGTTCAACGGATAGAACGTGGGTTTCCTAAACCTAAAATCTGGGTTCGATTCCCAGTCGGAGTACATTTTATTTCAGCTAGTAAGCACATATTCAGCTTATTAGCTGATTTTTATTTTATCAAATCCCCATATATTTCCCCATATAAGAATAGAATCAAGAGTCTCACACCCTCCAGGTTCTGTACATTAACTTTTTTTAATTGCATAGAGAGAGCTATATTCTGTCAATGACAATCATTCTACACATTATTATATATATAACATTTGTTTTATGTTTTCTCATTCCCAACCATCACACGGATGACCGACTCAAAATCCCGTTTTTTGTTATGACGACGGTTGAAGCGAAAATTATACTCATCAAGATAACCTTGAAGATGATCATAATCAATATGACGGCGTTCGGCATGCAGCCATTTTTTGAACTGGTTGAAATGAGCATCAAGCGCGTCAAATCTATCCACATAATGAAAATACAGGAACCCCTTATGCGGAATTTTCAACCCCCTTACTTCTTTCATTGATATATACGCATCTTTATCGACACAACGATTTATGAAATCACGCACATATTGTGCTTTGCTTTCATCTATCACATTACCAAATGCCCTATTTACTTTAGTACCCATTATCTCTATGGCAAGTATAATGCGCTGTTTGGGTTTTACTCGTCTAAAAAAATAGGTCTCGCTCATCTCATTATATATATTATAGACACCTACCCCAACAGCAGTATGCAGTCGTTTTTGACGAAGGTCACCCATTGCTCGTTGAACCTTATATTTGAATGCCAAACACGTATTTCTATTCAAACCATATTTCTTGGACAAATCAAATGATGAATTCCCCTGATCAAAAGTCATCACATCATGAACCATACTAAATGCAGTCAAGATTGGGAACTTCAGTTTATCAAACATGCTTCCTGCTGTCACACTCTCATCATATTTGCATTGTGAGCATCGCCTCGAATACGGAGACCTCCCTTTATGGAATTTTGTATTACCACATTTTTTACATATGAAGCATTCGTTTGGCCATTTTATTGCAGCCAAATACTTATAGCAATCATTATTGGTTTTTATGTTCTGGAAAAGTGTTGTTTTTTTGCCCCTCATTTTATAACCATGTAATCTGTTGTTACAAAAGTAATAAAAAGATTAATTTGGGCGCACTAAATAAGCAAGAAAAATGTTGTCTTTTTTTTTCTTAAAGTCACATTCTAATTTTGCGATGTCACATTTAGCAACGCACTGGAGGCGCCAACCTACCAAAGACGTTACAGATGTGAACGTCCAATCGCAGTATATGGCGTACCGAGCGGATTGGTTTTAAAAATGTTTAACCACATTAATTTATTAGAAGTAATAGAAATGAATCAAAACATTATTCTCCAGGTCAACAGTGATGACCTAAAAGAATTTGCAAACCAAATTTTGCTTGGTGCGAAAAGTATCGCACGCGAGGAGGCCGAGGCTGCTGCCAGAGCAGACCAGTTGTTAACCGTAGAGGAAGCGGCCCAGATGCTGTCGGTGTCGAAGATGACACTTCACCGCTGGGACAAGAACGGCATTTTAAAGAAGGTGGAGATCGGCGGCAAGCGTCGCTACCGCCTGAGCGACATCGAGAAGCTTGTTGGATGCAAAATGTGATGAAAATGGCAGAAAACAAATCTAATCCTAATGGGAAGCTCCGCCTCCACGAAGAAGTGGAGCTTCCAATAGATGGCCTGCCAGAGTTCGTGCAGGATTACATTAATGAGATTGTGCGTGTGTATCACTGCCCTATTGAATTTCCAACAGTAGCAGTTTTCAGCGCTATTGCATCGGCTATTGGTAAGAGAGTCATAATTAAAGATGGGGCCTATACAAACCGAGTCATGCTTTGGTTTGTCAATGTAGCCATCAGTGGCTCTAACAAAACCAGACCAGTTAAAGAGGTACTACGCCCCTTGTTCGATATAAACAAGGAGAACTATGACAAGTTTGATGCGGAGTATAAACTTTGGAAAGCCGACAAAGACCGCGACGAAGCCAACCCACCAACTTTCGACCAACTTATGGCAGGCGACTGCACCGAGGAGGCCAGGAACAAGATTCTTCAATGCAGTTCTCATGGTGTTCTTGGCTACTATCCAGAAATCAAAGGCTATTTTGACGACATGGACCGTTATAACAAGGGAGGCTTTGTGGACAAGCTGTTACGCCTCTTCGATGGAGATCATATATTGATCAACCGAAAGAACGATCCCAAACCCATTGTTATTGTTGATGCGTTTATGGGCATCCTCGGCGATATCCAGCCAGGCTTGCTCAGTGCGACATTCGGCAATCCACAATTCATGGAGAATGGTCTTAACCAGCGTTTCCTGTTCACAATGCCTCAAATCTTAGAAATTCCAGACCGAGACACCATATCGCCTAACCAAGATCTTGTGTCTGGGTGGAGCGAGGCTATAAGGCAGATATACGATTTGGATTTGAGCGACTGGGGCGTTATCACCTTTTCACCTGAAAGTGATAAACTCTACGGTGATTATTTCAACGTGCTCAAATGTAAAAAAAATGAGATACTAAGGACGCACGGAGATGAGTATTTGTTCTCTCTCTACAGTAAGTTGCAAATTCAAGCACAAAGATTGGCAGGTATTGTTCATTTGGCGAGACTTATTAACTCTCCTCAAAGTTACAACTACCGTCAAGTATCGGCCGAAGAAATGGAATACACTATCCGTTGTATGCATTACTTCGAGAAGAGCGCAATTGCTGTGTATGAGATTCTCTGTGGCAATGCTCCACAAAGGAGTAATGGCAAGCAGACTCAGGCTCAAATCATCCGTGATTTCAACAAGGTCGTTCCAATAAAGAACAAGACGGCTTTTGCTGAGGCAATAGGAAAAGACCCTGCCTATATCTCACGGCTTCTGAAAAGCTGAATCTGAAAACCGAGGTCTAGGTCAATGCCAAAAACGGTTCCAAAGCATTGATAAATAGTCAAATCGGGCACAAAACGGCATTGACCTTTACCAAAAATGACCACTGATTTTCAGGCAGTTAAGAATTTCAAAAAGGTCAATTTCATTGACCTTCGAGCGAAAAAACACTATTCTTTGGTGTCAATCTGAAAATGCCATATTATATCCTGTCAATCAATGAGATATAACACATTTTAGCATTGATGATTGACCTCATTTTAAAAATTTATCACCAAACGCAAACACAATGAAAAAACCGATTTTTGACAGAAAAATATCCTGGTTCATGGGCATGCGTGACAAGGAACCGAAGGGTATCACACTTGGCGAGTTTCTCGCTAAAGGAAATGAATTTTTAGAACAGATCAAGCGACTCCGCTCATGTCGGAATGCTGATGAACGGAAATACATAAAGAGCGCTTTGCCACAAGCGACGATAAGCGGTGTGTTCAGCGGAGGCCGAAAGAGTGAGAACCTGGTGCAGCACAGCGGACTGATCTGTATCGACATAGATGCAAAAGACAATCCAGATGTGCCAGACTTTGATAAGCTCATCGAAAATGTACTGAGCAAATTCGCCGAAGTTGCTTACGCAAGTCGTTCGGTTGGTGGAAAAGGTTATTTCGTCATCATTCCCTTGCTCTTCTCCGGGCAACACCGGGCGCATTTCGAGCAGCTACGCATTGATTTTGAGAAAATAGGCATTGTTATAGACAGTGCCTGCAGTGACGTTTGTCGTCTTCGCTGCCTGAGCTATGATGACAATCCCTATGTTAATGAGAATGCAGAGAATTATTCTTTCGTGTATCAAAAGCCAAAGCCAACACCAAGGCCATTCT
>JAFZUL010000101.1 GCA_017618355.1 Muribaculaceae bacterium | reverse complement strand
TGAACCTTGTGTTGCAAGATATGCAGGACCGCCCCATGTCGGAGTTTAATATCGATGCTACCAAGTTCCTCGAGAAGCTCAATGAGCGTCCTGAGATTATGATGGCGATGTCAACCTACTCCGAGCGTTTTCCGAAATATCAGGTTGACGTTGATGCTACGCAGTGCGACCGCGCTGGCGTGACGCCGGCAACAGTGCTTCGCACGCTTGGCTCTTACTGTGGCGGCTCTTATGTTGGCAACTTCAATCAGTTTGGTAAAGTGTACCGCATCATTGCCAATGCCTCACCCGAGTATCGCCTTGACCCATCGTCGCTCAATAACATCTTTGTGCGCGTTCAAGGGGGCAAGATGGCACCCATCTCGGAGTTCGTGACGCTGAAGGAGGTTGTAGGTTCGGCATCGGTTGACCACTTCAACCTGTTCCAGAGTATCACATGCGGCGTTATGACCGCCAGCGGATACTCCGAGGACGATGCCCACAAGGCTATCGCCGAGGTGTTTAAGGAGGAGATGCCTAATGGCTACAGTTATGAGTATGGCGGCATGTCGCGTGAGGTGGAGGAGGCTTCGGGCTCTAACGCCACCGCCCTCATCTACGTTATCTGCGCCATCCTCATTTATCTCATCCTGGCTTCGCTCTATAACTCGTGGTTCACGCCTTGGGCTGTGCTGCTCAGCGTGCCTTTCGGATTGATGGGCTCATTTGGCGCAGTTTGGCTCGTGTCGCTGCTTCACCTGCCAGGCATGGAGAATAACATTTATCTGCAGACGGGTGTGATTATGCTTATAGGTCTGTTGGCAAAGACTGCCATCCTTATCACCGAGTTCGCCTCTGAGCGTCGTGCTCAAGGTCTGAGCATCCGCGATGCAGCCTTCGCTGCCTGCGAGGAACGTCTGCGTCCAATCTTGATGACAGTTGTTACCATGATTGCTGGTATGATTCCGCTCATCATCGCTGGAGGTGCCGGTGCTAACGGTAACCGTGTTCTTGCCCTCGGCGTCACCGCAGGTATGGCAGTGGGCACTCTTGCTCTTCTTTTCGTAGTACCTGCCTTCTTCATCGTGTTCCAGAAGCTTCATGAAAGATTCCAAGGAAAAGATGTGGTGGAAACCGTTGGGCCTGCGACTCAATCAGTTGAGGGTCAGAAAGAAACCGTTGAGGCAGTGAAAGAACAAGTCGAAGAAGCAAAGGCCGATGTTGCAGAGGCTAAAGAAATTATTGAAAACGAGAAAACAACTGAAAAATAAAATGAAAAAGATAACAGTCATATTAAGTATAGGCGTATTGTACATAATGGCTACTAGTTGTAGCTCGTTTAAAAGCTTGTATGACAAATATGAGCCAAACACTCAGATACCTGCCGATGTAATAGGTGTTGATGGGATATTAAACGGAGATGCGCCCGCTCCACTCTCATGGCGGGAGTTCTTCACTGACCCGCTGTTGCAACGCCTCATCGACTCGGCTTTGGTGCGCAACACCGACCTCAACTCGGCACGCATCGCTATCGAGCAGAGCGAGACATCGTTGCAGATGGCGAAGAAGTCGATTCTGCCTTCGCTCTTTTTCTCGCCATCGGGAACTATCGCCAATTTCAACAGCAACACGTCAAAGACTTACAATGTGCCGCTGCAGGCAAGTTGGGACATGGGCTCGTTGGGGTCTTACACCAATAAAAAGCGCGCCGCCAATGCCGTGCTCCTTCAAACTCAGACTCGTGAGGAGGCAATACGCGCTAATCTTATATCAACTGTGGCACAGCAGTATTGCTTGTTGCAATTACTAGATATGCAGTTAGGAATTCTCACTCAGACCGATAGCCTGTGGGCTGTCTCATTGGAGGCCGAAAAGGTGCTGTGGGAGAACGGCAAGATTTATTCTACCGCCGTCAATCAGCTGGAGTCGTCGTGCCTAAGCGTGAAGACACAGATTGTAGATGTGAAGCGTAATATACGCGGTGTGGAAAATGCCATCTGCCGAATATTGGCCATCCCTCCACAGCACATAGACCGTACACGATGGGGAAGTTTCTCTATGCCGAAATTGGTCAACGAGGGTATATCGGCACAGATGCTGATGCATCGTCCCGACATACGTCTCGCCGATTATGCCATGGAAGAGGCATTCTACAATATGCAGACCGCACGCTCGGCATTCTATCCGGGACTCTCGCTGTCGGGAACACTCGGGTGGACCAACAGCGCAGGCGGGGCAGTCATCAACCCCGGTAAGATATTGAGCAGCATCGTTGCCTCAATAGCTCAGCCCGTCTTCGCACGTGGTCAGCTGAAAGGCAACCTGGAAATAGCGAAACTCAACCAGGAGAACCTTCGCAACAAGTATGTGCAAACTGTCATCGATGCAGGAAACCAGGTGAACGAGGCAATTGCCGACTGCCAAGCGGCAAGTGAGAAATATGGCTACTATCACCGCCAAGTTGAAGTGCTCCACGATGCTTACAATGGCACTCACGAGCTGATGGACAACGGCAAGGCCAACTATCTTGAGGTGCTGACGGCACAAGAGACCCTTCTCAGCGCCCAAATCAATGAAGCTGCTAACATGTATGATGCAGCAAGAGCTATCATCGCGCTCTATATCGCCCTTGGTGGAGCAACACGATAAATATCAATTGAAATAAAAACACATAATTATGCTTAAGAAATTATTTTTTACCTTTTTAATGGTATTATTGTCACTTGTGTCAATGAAGGCGCAACGTATTCTTGTGATTGATGCCGATGGTGACCCCGTGCCATACGCTGCTGTGACAACCGAGGATGGCAAATTGATCGGGACTACAGACATCAATGGTGTTTTTGAGAATACTACAGAGAATACTGTCTTGTGCTTGTCGCAAGTGGCTTATAAGCCGCTCACGGTTAATCTTGCCGAGGTGGTTGATGGCGTGGTCAGGATGGAAGATGCCGAGTTTACGCTTCCTGATGTGGTCGTCAAACCCAAAGAATTGCTGTATGTGCAAACCTACTATCGCGTTACTTATATCGATGAAGAAGGTCCCCTCTATTATAGGGCTGGAGTTATTGACAACACCTATGAGTTCGCAAAGGAAAAAATAGACATCAAGGAAAAAAGCATCTCGGCAGCCAATAGCGGAATCCTTAAATTCGCTCTCAATTCAATTGCAGGACACATGATAAAAAACCGATGCAAGTTGCAAAACAAGTCAATCTATCAAAAGGTGAACAGCAATCAAGGAAACTGGGCTAAAGTGAGTGTTGCCACCGACTCCACAGGCAGGCAAGTGATTAGCGATTCAGAGTCGGTGCTAGGATATATCAATGAGGACAAGGAGAGCAGCACACGCACTGTTTCGTTCAACGAATGGCTCTTTTTCAAGCGTCTTAACATAGCCAATGAGACGAATGAGAAAAAGAAGGAGAAAAAGCAAGCCGAGCTTGATGTCCAGGAGCAAAATAGTGAGCATAGTTATTTTGAGATCTACCGCATGGATGAGAATGGCCATTCGTCAATAGGAGATTTCGTGATGCAGCAATCGCTCGACATAGGTGTATTCAAACGCACGAAGAAGAAATACATCCTTATCATAGAGTCGTTTGCCACCGAGACGGCGTATATCGACAAGAAAGAATTCAAGCAGACCCGCAAAGACAACGATGTGGATAAGAGTTATGAGGACCTGTTGCGCTATGAGAAAGCACATAGCATTCCACCGCTTGCGCCACACTTGAGAGTGCAAATTGACAAACTTTTTGAGAAATAGCTAAATCAATAACATGATTGACATCAATGGCGGTATTTCTTTAGACACAAACTGACTTTGCAGAAATTCTTTTATAACATGCGACGATTATACAATTATTTTCTGTTATTGTTAAGCGTTTTTACGTTGCTATCGTCGTGCTCACATGACGAGCCACAAGTCAAACGTAGAGGCGAGCGTCAAATATATGTGTTGACCTCCGAAGGTCACATTTATGACATGATGGGCGATAAGATTATGGAACTCCCCAACTGCGAATATGCCAGTGAGATTATTAGTGACGGTGATGACTATTTTGTCTCGGGAAAAAGCACCAAGGATAGGGTAGGATACTGGAAAAACGGCAAGTGGAACACACTGCACATTGATTTTATCGATGACGTGGAACATGAGACTCGAGGCATTAGCAAATGGGATTATTACATATACCTGTTTGACTATCCACACATCTTGAAAAACAGTGGAATCTTCCCGCTTGAAGACTGTGAGATATTCCAACCTGCAGACAAATGCATGTCCGTGAGCAATGGCAAGTGTTATGCTGTGGGATGGGATTTCAACAATCTTGAGGGAGGATACAACGATGCTGTGCTCTATTATGAGCACAAGGGCAAATATGCCAAGGCGATTCTACCCAAGCCCAGCGAGGATATTGACGCCTTTGCGTCAACCGTTTATGCTTACGACACTGATCACACAATCGTGGGCGGCCACGTGGGGACCGAGCCGTGCATATGGGTTGACAAAGAGCTGCAAATTCTCCCGCGCTCTTTTAGCCCACCCAGCATGGATGGCTTTTCATTGGGTCACATTTATTCGGTGGCACAAAACAATGGCCATATTTATGCCGCCGGATATGAGAATGACAATGATGGGCACAATGTGGCAACGATATGGGTTGATGTTGAGCCTCAACACAAGCTGTCGGGCAAAGATGGTGTGAAATTGTCCTATTGTGATGAGATAATCAGCTATGGCGATGATTTGTACGCCCTCACTTTTGAGATGTTTGAGCGCGTATCATCAACTGGCGAGACTGAGTATGGAATCGATATCCTGATTTGGATGAACGACAGGATAATCGCCATTTACAATGACATTAATGTTGTGAACTTCACTGTGGTATAAGATAGCGCTTCGTGGAATGTGGAACGAAAAATGTGGAACGACCTTCCTCTTTCAACCTTTTACCTTTCACTTCTAAGAAAGTATTGATTTAGAAAAACATAAAATATAATTCATTATGAGAATATTCAAACATTATTTTATTTGTTTAATGGTTGCCTGTGCGTTCAATGGATATGCACAGACAATCAGAGTGATTGATGCCGATGGAGATCCCGTGCCTTATGCCACAGTGACGACCATGCAGGGCAAATTGGTTGGGACGACTGACATCAATGGCGTTTTGAGAATACTACGGAAAACACGATCTTGTGCGTGTCACAAGTGGCTTATAAGCCACTCACGGTAAATCTTGCCGAAGTGGTTGATGGTGTGGTTACCATGGAGGATGCCGAGTATGTTCTTCCTGATGTGGTCGTCAAGCCCAAAGAATTGCTGTATGTGCAAACCTATTATCGTATCACCTACATCGATGAGAACGGTCCCATTTATTACAGGGCAGGAATTGTTGACAACACCTATGAGTTCGCAAAACAAAAAGTTAACACCAAAGAAAAAAGCATCTCTGCAGGCGAGAGTGGTTTCGCTAAATTCGCTATGAATGTACAAGCAGGAGAAGTGATTAAAAACCGATGCACGTTACATCGAAAATCGTACTACCAGCTCGTCACTAGTAATGATGGAAAGTGGGCCAAAGTTAACGTTACATCCGACTCCACCGGCAGGCAAGTGATAAGCGACTTCGTATCGGTGCTAGGATATATCGATGAGGACAAGGAAAGCGGCACACGCACGCTCTCGTTCAGCGGATGGCTCTTCAACAAGCATCTTAATATAGCCAATGAGAAGAACGAGAAGAAGAAAGAGAAAAAACAGGCCGAGCTGGAAAAAGAGGAGCAGGAAACAGAAAGAAGTTTCTATGAGGTGTATAGAATGGATGAAAACGGCAATTCGTCAATAGGCGACTTCGTGATGCAGCAGTCATGTGTCACGGGTACTCACAAGGGCACAACCACAAAGTATATCCAAATTGTCGAAGCATTTGCCACCGAGACGGCTTATATCGACAAGAAAGAGTTCAAGCAGACCCGCAAGGATAATGATGTGGATAAGAGCTATGTGGATATGCTGCGCTATGAGAAAGCACACAACATTCCACCGCTTGCGCCAAATATGAGGGAACAAATAGACAAACTCTTTGAGAAGGAGCTGTCGCAGTAGCATTTATGCGAATAATAACCACTTTATTGAGAAAATTTTTATACCTTTGCCGAAAAAATTGGATATATGCGAACATTTAATATCAATTTGTTATTATTAATTGGTGTTTTGACGTTGCTCTCGTCGTGTGACAAGGATGAAGTTACCGTCAAGCGCCGAGGTGAGCGCCAAATATATGTGCTGACCTCCGAGGGTCACATTTATGACCTTATGGGCGACAGGATTATGGAGCTTCCCGACTGCGAGTATGCCAGTGAGATAATTAGTGACGGAGATGACTATTTTGTCTCGGGGAAAAGTACCAAAGACAAAGTAGGGTACTGGAAAAACGGGAAGTGGAACACGCTGCACATTGATTTTATTGATAATGTGAGCCACGAGACGCAGGGTATAGCCAAGTGGGACTATTACATTTACCTTTTTGACTATCCTTATATCTTGAAAAACAGTGGCATATTCCCAATTGAGGACTGTGAGTATTTCACTGCCTCTAATCTTGCCGTGAGCAATGGCAGGTGTTATCTTGCGGGTGGAGAATACCACGGTGATGACCCAAACGATGCCGTGCTCTACTCTGAGTCCAAGGGTCGCTATGTCAAATCAATTCTTCCAAAGCCCAGCGAAAATGTGAGCGGTCATGCGACAACAGTTTATGCCTATGATACAGTACACACTATAGTGGGCGGACATGTTGGGTTCGAACCATGCATCTGGATTGACAAGCAGCTTCAAGTTCTCCCTCGCATGTATAATCCACCCATTCCCGAAGTTGACATACCACTTGGTCACGTGAGCTCGATAGCTCGACTTAATGGCCATATCTATGCATGCGGATTTGTGTCTGATGACGAAGGTCACGACCAGGCCGTATTGTGGGTTGATGGTGTTCCACAACGCGTACACTCCGGGCGGCAGGAATATATGCTTTTTTCCTATGCTGAGGAGTTGATTGCTTATGGCGACGATTTGTACATGCTCTCTTTTGAATGTTTTGAGTACACGTTGCCCAATGGCGAGACCGATTACGACATTGATATCCTTATATGGATGAATGACAGGATAATCGCCAAGTACAATCACATTGATATTGTGAATTTCACTGTGGTATAATTTTGATTTTTAAACAAAAACAATAATAGAAATGAAGCTTTTCAGAATTATATTTGTCATGACGCTTGTGGGGTTGGTTTATCCGGCATCGGCTCAAATCACCCACATTGGCAAGAATGAAGAAAAATTCAATGTCGATAGTCTCATTCATGAATTCGACAGCCGTCCGTTCTTTGGCATTTACAAAGACAATTATTTCGCGCTTGGTACTGCCTTGAATCAATCGCCCAGTGAGTATAACAGCGACGTGAAGTTCCAAATCAGCTTCCGCCAACGTTTGACAAAGTCGATTTTACCTCTCCACAGCTACCTCTTTTTGAGTTATTCTCAGAAGGCGATGTGGAACATCTTTGAGGAATCATTGCCCTTCCACGACTTGAACTTCAACCCGGGAATTGGTGTGCAGACTCCTATTTTCGTTAAAGGACGACTAGTAGGAAACACCTTGATTATGGTTGAGCATGAGTCCAACGGCCGTGATGGCGAGGCTTCGCGCAGCTGGAATAAGATCTCGTTTGCCGGTTCGGTCTATATCGACCCTCGCCTTATGGTTCATGGCAAAGTGTGGATACCCATTGTCGATGGTCAGCAGAACAAGGATATCCTCAAGTATAGCGGTATTTTCCAGGCAGGCGCCCAGTTCGTCTCAAAAAACAAGCGTTGGGTGGCCGACGTGACCTTTGTGAAGCGTCAGGGCTGGAATTTCAGTTTCAACACCATCGTCAATGTGGGATTCCGCATCCGTGAGAAGGACAACCAGTTCCTTATGCTGCACTTCTATGACGGCTACGGCGAGAACATGCTCGACTACAACAAGTACCACTGCCGCCTGCGCTTGGGATTGCTCATTCGTCCTTCGTTCTTCAGCGATTTCTAAATTGCGTTGCGCGCAGCTTAGTGTTTAGAGAGACGATAGGGTAGGTGCTCCCCTCACAATGCGTAATCTATTTGCTCGTCAGCTTGTCTGCAAAAAACGTAGAACTATGAACTATAAACTAAGAACTATCTTGATATTAATGCTTATGCTTTTCGTACCTGTGCTCTCCTGGGGACAGGATGCGGAACAACCTGTCGTGCCTGTGCAGCAAGATACTGTTATGGCGCAGCAAGACACGGTGGCCGTAGAGCAACCAAAAGCTAGTCTCAAGCAACGCATCACTAAGCGCATCAACGACAAGCTAAATGAGCCTTACGACACCACTCGCGACAGCCGCTACTGGTGGCGCGCAATGAAGCATGGCAAAATCAACTTCAAGGATAGCACAATGGGGTATCCTAAGTTCCTTATGTTCTGCTATAAGACCTATGTGTGGGGCGACAAGGCTTTCAACAGCTACGACAGCGCCTATGTGACGAGCACAGGCAAGAACTGGAAGCTTATCCTCAAGAGCGACAACTGGATAGACTCCTACATTGGTAAGCCATTCAAGGACGTGAGAGTGTTGATGAACAGCAACCTGGTGTCTAACATCGGTGTCTCGCTCTCGTTCATGGCGGTGAGCCTGGGCTACTCGATAAGCATCAGCAATTTGATTCATGGCGGTAAGGTGTCGAACAAGGCAGAATTCTCATTCACCTGCGCACGGTTTACCGCCGATGCGTACTATTGGGAGAACCAAAATGACATCAACGTCATCTACACCGACAAGAACCTTGACGACGAGCGCCACAAGTTCAGGCAGTCGGGCATAAGTCGCAAGGCGATGGGTTTGACAGCTTATTATTTCTTCAACAATCGCCGCTATGCACAAGCTGCAGCCTACTGCTTCTCGAAATATCAGAAACGCAGTGCTGGGTCTTTCTTGGCAGGTTTTAGTCTGCAACACTATGACGTGAAAGTTGATGCGGACCAACTCGCCGACGAAGCGCATGCCTATATTCCCGTTGGAACTGACCCTCCACGCATTCTCTACAACGATTATTGCGTGCTTGTGGGCTACGGCTATAACTGGGTGCTGGGGCGCAAATGGCTCTTGAATCTTACCTTCACTCCCTATCTCGGCTACCGTTACAACATCTTGCAAGAAGATGGAGAAAAAAGCGCCATCTCGCTCAACCTGCGAGGACGCATCGGAGTAGTGTATAACCACAAAAACTTCTTTATGGGTATTCAAGGCTTCGCCGACCATCATCGCTACAGTAAAAATGACAGTCGCCTGATCAACTCAATGATAGACTTCACAGCATTGGCGGGAATAAGGTTTTAGTGGCATTTGCAGAATGTGATTGTTTTACACGTATATAATAGCTCATATAACATATAATAGGAAATGAGAAAGGCATTATCTTTATTGTTTATTATATCAGTGACATTATCGGCAGTTGCGCAAGTAACGCTCGATTCTTGCCGTCACATGGCATTGCGCAACAACAAGCATATGAACATAGAGCAGCTCAAGATTGAGCAGGCTGGCTACCAGCGCAAGCAAGCCGAGGCTGCCTACAAGCCGTCGATTGACTTCGCGGGCACCTATATGCACACTGGCCGCAATATCTCGCTTGTTGACATCAACAATATCACTCCCACTCAGTTTTTGAATCCCGCTACCGGCAATTATGACTTTGCCTTCGACGCGTTAGCAGGACTGGGTATTTCGATTGACGGCAAGTATGTTGATGCCGCCACTCATAAGATTAAAGATGCATTGACGTTCGATACCCACAATATATTTGCCGCCGGCATCCTGGTGACCCAACCTATCTACATGGGTGGCAAAATCAAGGCATTTAACCAGATAACGAAATATGCCGAGCAGATTGCGCAACTTCTCCACGACAATAAGGCCGAGGACGTGATTTGCGAGGTTGACCAGGCCTATTGGTTGGTGGTGTCGCTGAAGTCGAAAGAGCGTCTCGCCGAGAGTTTTCTTGACTTGGTGACCAGTCTCGACAACGACGTGAAAAAGATGATGGAGCAAGGTGTCGCCACACGCGCTACTTTGCTCAGCGTGGATGTTAAGGTCAACGAGGCCAACGTCGCCCTCACTAAGGTGCGCAACGGCCTGGCGCTCTCACGTATGGCTCTGGCTCAGTTATGTGGCGAGCCTCTTGATGAGCCAATGATTCTTGCCGACGAGCTGCGCTCCGACCTTGACGTGTCGTTGCATCCGAGCACCATCGACATGAAGCAGGTGTATGACCGTCGCAACGATTACAATGCTTTGGAGCTTGGTGTGAAAGTCTATGACGAAAAGGCTAAGGTGGCTCGTAGCGAAATGCTTCCCACCATTGCCGCTGTGGGGTCGGTTTTCACATCTAATCCTCATGTCTATAACGGCTTCAAGAAAGAATTTGGCTTTAATTATGCCATTGGTGCGGTAATAAAGATTCCGCTGTGGCACTGGGGCGGGCTGAGCAACAAATACAAGGCTGCGCTTGTCGATGCCAAGATTAAACATTTGGAGATGGAAGAGGTCAAGGAAAAGATTGAACTTCAGGTAACACAAGCCAACTTTAAATATCAGGAGGCATATAAGACCTATGAAGCAACCAAAGCCAACCTTGCCAAGGCCGATGAGAACTTGCGTATCGCCCAGCTGGCGTTCCGTGAGGGCATGGCAACCAGCGACGAGGTACTCACCGCCCAGACGGCTTGGCTCATGGCTCACAGCGAGAAGATAGATGCCGAGATAGAAGTGATGATGTGTGACGTTTATCTCTCAAAGGTTACAGGAAACTTGAATTATTGATTATCAACGAATAAACATATCCTTATTAATTATGGGAAAGAATAACGACGATAAAAAACACGAAGAAGGCACTAAGACAGAAGGTTTTCCAACCTTCAATGAAAAAAATGAGGTTGCCGCTGACGTGAAAAATCCAAATCCTGACAATCCTACGAAGGAAATAACCAATGTTGAGGCTAAGAAAGACGAAAAAGCCGAAACTAAAAAACTTACCGAGCAGGAAGAGAAAGCTAAGCGCCGCAAAATTAGGCAGGCTAAACGCTTGGCGCTCATCGGTTCGATGCTCATTCTTGTAGCAATAGTTGCAAGTATGGCAATTTGGGGCATCATGCACCTGCGGCCTAGCGACAAGTCTATCCAGGGACAAGCCGACTGCGAGGTGGTGCGAGTATCGGGCAAACTTGCAGGGCGCGTAGTTGAGTTATATGTCAAAGTAGGCGACTATGTTCACAAGGGTCAACGCCTAGCCAAAATCTACTCTTCGACCACCGATGCCACTTACTCTAAAGCAAAAGAGATGAAAAACGTGGCTGCTAACCAGAATTTGAAGGTTGAGAGGGGTACTCGCTATGAGATTATAGAGTCGGCCCGCAAAATGGTTGATCAGGCAAAGTCGGCTCGTCAGCAAGCTATTGCTGCCGAGGAGATTACTCGTAAAACTTATGAGCGCACCAACAACCTTTATAAAGAAGGTGTAGTCTCTGAGCAAAAGCGTGATGAGGCCAAGGCTGCTCTTGATGCCGCAACTGCCGCTGTAGGTACCGCAACTGCCGCTGTTCAGGCTGCCGAAGCCCAATTGCAGATGGCTCAAAATGGTGCTCAGGCCGAGGACAAGGCTGCGTCGCGGGGCATGGAGAATGTGGCTCAGGCCACCGTGCGTGAGGTGGAGGCGCTTCTCGAAGACGAATACCTTATTGCTCCTTGCGACGGTGAAGTGTCAAGCATCTATCCACACGTAGGTGAACTTGTAATTATGGGCTCTCCCATTATGACCATCTCCAATATCGATGACATGTGGGTTGCTTTCAGCGTGCGCGAAGAGAAACTCAACGACCTGCCAATGGGCAAGGAGATTGACGTAGAGATTCCTGCTTTGGGCAACAAGAAGGCAAAGATGCGGGTGTTTTATGTCCATGACATGGGCAGTTACGCTACCTGGAGTGCCACAAAAGCCTACGGTGACTACGATAGCAAGACATTTGAAGTAAAAGCCCGACCGGTATCACCAATACCTAATTTTAGACCAGGAATGTCTGTGATACTTAAGTAAATGTGACGTGTTAAGAATACTTGTCAATTCAATAATCCGTGGTTGGAAGCAACTCGCTCGGCGGCCGTTGTACATCTGTATGATGGTCATCGTGCCGCTTGTGAGCGCATGGTTCTTCTTCGACCTGATGGAGGATGGCGTTGTAAAGCGCACTCCAGTGGGGATTGTTGACCTTGACAAGAGCGACTTGTCTCGCAAATTGACCCGTAACCTAAACACCTTTCAGCAGGTGGAGATAAAACAGACCTATGGCTCCTATCAGGAGGCTATCGATGCCGTTCAGCGTGCTGAGGTGTTTGGCTTCTTCTTTATCCCCAGCGATTTCTCCACTAAGGCGTTGAGCGGTGAAAAGCCCACGCTGAGTTACTATATCAACTATTCCTATTATGCCCCTGCATCAATGCAGTTTAAGGGCTTCAAGACCATTAGCGTGCTTGCCAACGGTGGCATTGTGAGCAGTGTTCTCACCACTTTGGGATTGCCTAGCGAGATGGTTAGCGCCACTCTTCAACCTGTTGTGACCCATATTCATCCCCTAAATAATCCGTGGCTGAGCTACAACTACTATTTGAGTTCGTCGTTTGTGCCATGCTTGCTAGCTCTGATAGTGATGCTTATCACAGTTTTCAGTATAGGTATGGAATGGCATGCCGGCACAAGCCGCAATTGGCTTCGCAACGCCGACAATTCGATAGTTCTCGCTACATTCACCAAACTGTTCCCCCATTCTTTCATTTTCATAAATGTGGGGCTGGCGATACAATATATGATGTATGTGACTTATGGCTTTCCCTTGAACTGCAACCCCTGGAACATGATAGCTGCTATGGCTCTGCTGGTGCTTGCCAGCCAGGGATTTGCGCTGTTCATTATTAGCCTTGTCCCCAACTTCAGGTATGCCTCTACAATTTGCACCTTGCTTGGCATGCTGTCGTTCTCGTTCTGCGGCTTCTCGCTGCCCGAGGAGGTGATGTACTCCTGGGTGTCGCCGTTAGGCTACTTGATGCCCATCAAGTATTATTTCTTGATTAATGCCGACCAGGCGTTGAATGGCATCGACCTGCACTACTCGCGCCTATATTATGTGATTCTGATACTTTACAGCCTCCTTCCCGTGACTATGCTTTGGAAGTTGAGGAAGCATTGTCTTGACCCATTCTATATACCTTGATTAACGATGAAGCTCGACAGTAAGATATTAGGGTGGTTGCACAGCATAGTGCTATCGATGAAGCAGGAGTTCAAGCACATCTTCCGCGATGAGGCTGTGGTAATTTTCTTCGTTGTGCTGGCGATAGTTTATCCGCCACTATATTCACTTATCTATAATCCCGAGGTTGCACGCGACGAGGCGGTGGTAGTAGTTGATGATAGCCATTCAGCACTGAGTCGCCAATTTGTTCGCGACCTTGACGCCAGCCCCGATGTGAACGTCACTGCCTATGCCCGCGACATGGAAGAGGCACGCGAGTTGATGGCAACAAAGAAGTGCTATGGCATCTTGTATTTCCCTGCCGACTTCGAAACAGAGGTGATGCGAGGCAACCAGGGGCATGTGTCACTCTACTGCGACATGAGCGTAATGATGCGCTATAAGGCTATGCTCACGGCATTGACCAACGTGCAGATGGAGACCTGCTCACGGTTGCAGGGCGAAAAATCGTTCAGAATCATCAGTCTTGATGGTGGATTAGTGGATAGCCGTCAGGTGCCAATAGGCAACACTGGAATGGGTATTGCCTCGGCCGTGCTACCTTTCATCTTGGTTTATGTTCTTCAGCAGGGTATGATAATGGGTATTGCCATGCTCCATGCTGGCAGTATGGGGCGTCGTCGCCGTAACCGTGGTATCGACCGCCTTGATGAGGTAAAGGCCACGCCAGGCGCCATGCTCATGGGAAAGACGCTGGTGCACCTGTTCTACTATCTGTTTCCAGCGATATTTGCTCTGCACATTGTACCTATCATCTTCAAGTTCCCGATGAATGGTAATTTCTTGGAGATTGCCATGATCATGTTCCCGTTCCTGATCGCCTCATCGCTATTTGGACAGGTTATGCGCGTGTTTGTCAACAACCGCGAAGGGGTGTTCTTGGTGCTTGCTTTCACCTCACTCATCTTTGTGTTCCTGACTGGTGTGTCATGGCCTCATTATCAGATAGCCCCCTATTGGGACGCAATAAGCAGGATGATACCTGGCTATTGGGCTGCAACAGCCTATGTGCAGATGCAGGTGGGTGGTGCATCGCTCTCACAGATGAGCGACTTTTACATAGTTTTGTGGGTGCTTGTTGTGGTGTATTTCGTTCTTGCTTACTTGGTGGAGATTGTAGTGCTTCGTCCGCGATACCGTGCCATGCAGTTGGAGTGCGAACTCGACCCCGAGGCGATGCAAAAACGCACCCTGTTTTTGCAAGGCGATGACGACATGCTTAACCCTGAGCTGCTTGATGACGACGAAGAGGAGTAGTTTAAGGGAGTCCACAACATCCCCAATTTATCTTCAAATCTTAAAAAATCAGCTGTTGATAAACTCTTTGTGAAAGAACTGATAAAAAAGAAGTAAAGTGTATTATTACTAACTCCCGAGAATTACATTATAGCCAAAGGTGACATCGGCAGAGTTTATTGTCCCATCTCCATTAAGGTCTAGTCTTTCATCATATTCGGGATTATTGCCGAGTATATAATTGTATATTTGGGTTATTGTAGCTGAAGTTATAACATCGGGTTCTTCATAGTCGTTATGCCAGCGCAAGAGCTGTCTTGTAATGTAAGCATGGTTATTGCGATACCATTCCATTACAAAATCCACTTCTTCATATACATTCTCCACGATAATAATTCTCTCGTCATAATCCTCACCTTCTTCTACGTCTTCTCCCACATCTTTCCATAGATCATATTCCCGCTGCCAGGCACCACTTTCCACATAACGTTGTGCGATGGCGGTAATGTGGTTCTCTAGATTATCGGGCGAGAAAACGGAGTCTTTCAACTCATCCCATCGTCTTGCGACTCGGTCTTTGAAATCATCTATGTTATAATAGATAATGCGATTGAAAGGACCAAAGTTATTGAGGCGGGTTAGTTGTGAGGTATAGTACAATGGTGTGCCGTTACAGCCTCTCCCCAAGCAAGCATCGAGGTCCCACGGCGTGAGCATGAAACGGTGGTCGAAGTTTATGTCGGGCAAGGAGAGGAAAGTGTTCTTATAGGGCATATCGTCAATGCCGAGAGCCACCAGCAAGAGAAAATAATCTGCTAGATTGTCTATGTAGTACCACTCGTTGTAATTGGCTTTGAAGTAATCCAATTCAGTCTTGCCGTTAAATTCGATTAGGTCCATCAGTGGCTTCCAAGTCTCAAGCGAGGGGTATTCTTCGGGATATTGCAGCTCAAAGGTGTTCCACTTGATGGTATCGGTGCGGTCTTCTTCATAGTCGAGCAGGGTGTTCGATAATCCGCTTCCTTTACCCTTGTAAAGCACACCTTTGATTGTCACGCTATCATCATCTTCCACTTTGGCCTTGCGCAGGTTTAGCAGTTGTCGGTTGATTTTATCGCTCAGGCAATAAATGCCAGCATACTCGCTGTTGACAAACACTTCTACCATTGTACCTACTGTGCCGTTGCGGTTGCCAAACTTGGTGTCCCACATCGTGTGGCTGTACTCGTTCCAGATGTCAAAGCACACTCGGTTGCGCATCCTCAGTTTGTCGATACCCATAGCATCGAGTATCCATGAGTTGTCTTCGCGTAGCCCCAGTAGGTTGGCGTCAAGTTTCTCTCCATTATCGTCAACCAGCTTGACAGCAAACGACCATTTGGGCAGGAACAATGCAGTCTTGCCCCTTTGCCGCACGAGGCAGTTGTAGATTTGAGGTTTTGCCGATCCGTTATTATATTCCACGAGCGTGAGTCTTCCTGGTATGAAATAGAGATGACTTACCGAGTCGATTTCTACCTCCAAGTTGATCAATGGCAAAGACTTCACGTTCATGCGAGCCACCATGTCATCAAAGCCCTGTCCCCATCCCATCAAGGGAAGGACACACAGCAAAATAATATATGATAAGCGCTTTGTCATCACGGTAATGTTAATCAACTGCAAAAATAATGATTTTTCTTCTTATAAGCGTCAGAATTATAAAAAAACTATGTATTATTATGTTATTATTGATTCAGGAGAATGTTATAGACCTCGGTGACATCGGAGGAGGAGATGATGCCGTCTTTGTTGATATCTAACCATTCATAGTAGGTGGTGTCTTTGCCTAAAAGGTAATTGTAAATAAATGTCACTGTGTGGGATGTGATGAGGGCATTAGGGTCATAGTCTTCGAGCCACATTTCCATGTAATCATTGAGAAATGAGATATTTGACCTATACCAGTTTGTGACATAATTTACTTCGGATGAGATGTTTTGGTTAATTCTTACTCTAGTGTTTTTCCATCTGTCATATTCACGTTGCCAGGCTCCGCTTTCTACAAAGCGCTGTGCTATAGCAGTGATGTGATTTTTGACATTATCGGGTGACAGCACTGTTTCTGTCAGCTCCAACCACCGGTTTGCCAATTTGTGATAAAAGCCATTTATGTTATCAGCCATGAGTCGTTTAAAAGGGGCATGGCGGTTAAGGCGATTAACTGATGAGTGGTTAGGTATTTGTGAGCCGTCCCATCCTCTTCCCAGGCATGCATCAAGGTCCCAAGGAGTGAGCATGAAGCGGTGGTCGAAGTTAATGTCGGGAGTAGAGAGGAACGTGTTTTTGTAGGGCATGTCGGAAATCCCGAATGCTACTAGCAAAATCCAATAATCCACGAGGTTGTCATCATAATACCAGTCGTTGTAGTGGTCCTTAAAGTACTCGTCATCAGTCAGGCTGTTGAAGTCGATGATGTCCATGAGCGGTTGCCACGTGTCGAGCGATGGGTATTCTTCGGGGTATTGCAGTTCAAAATCGTTCCACACCACCGAGTCGGTGCTTTCTTCCTGGTAACTAGTAAGAGTTGACCAATAGTCTCCTATGCCTTTATAGAGCAGTCCCTTGACTGTCACTGAGCCGTCGTCTTTGACTTTTGCTTTGCGCAGGTTGAGCAATTTACGGTTTATTTTATCGCTCAAGCAGTAGATGCCAGCGTACTCGCTGTTTATAAACACCTCCACCATCGTGCCCACTGTGCCGTTGCGGTTTCCATAATTGGTGTCCCACATCGTGTGGCTGAATTCATTCCAGAAGTCAAAGCACACTCGGTTGCGCATCCTCAACTTGTCGATGCCCATTGCGTCGAGAATCCACGAATTGTCGGTGCAAAGTCCCAACAGGTTAGCGTCGAGTTTCTCGCCCTCGTCGTCAACGAGCTTTATGCCGAAAGATATCTTAGGCAGCGATAGTGCTAATCCTCCTCGTTGCCTCACTTGGCAGTTGTAGGTCTGAGATGTTGCAGCTCCGTTATTGTATTCCACGAGCGTGAATTGTCCTGGCAGGAAATAGAGATAATTCACCGAATCGATGTCCACCTCCACGTTTGCCAGCGGCAGTGACAGCTCGCTCATGCCAGCCACCATCTCGTCGAAATTCTGGCTCCATCCCAGCAAGGGCATTAGACACAGTAAGACAATATATGGAAATCGGCTTTTCATCACGGTAATGCTTATCAATTGCAAAAATATTGATTTTTTTTCTTATAAACATGAGTTTTCCCCGAAATTCTGTGTATTTTTGCAAAAAATCACGATTTAATGAGACGTTTTCAAGGAACCATATATTTCTTTTTGTTTGTCCTTTTTGTGATACTGATGCCACAGCACACTATGGCACAGAGCGATAGCACCAACCAATTCCTCCTTATGCCCTTGGTCTTTGAAAAGCAGCAGTCGTCACAGTCCTCGTTTATTCCCGAAATTTCAGGAAACGCGCAGGGCTTGAAAATCGATGACAGATGGCTCAACAAGGCGAGGCTGCAATGGGGTAGGGTGCACGATATGCGCTATCGCATGATGATTGACAACCCCGAGCTGGTGCGCTTCAACGAGGGATTGCTCCCCAAGCCGCCTAAGGAGGTGGTGCTGGAGGCCGACCCGTCGAAAACCGAGTTGCAGGTGGAGCCTAAGAATATCGACAGCGAGAAGTTCAAACCCATTGACCGCCGTGAGGTGAAGATGCACAACTGGCTTCACACCTTCGTGGGCAGTCTGCACGGCACGCAGGCCTATATAAGCAACAACTGGTATCAGGGCGGCGAGAATAACCTCAACTTGCTCGGCGATGTGCAGTGGGACTGCAACCTTAACCAGACGCTGCATCCCAAATGGCTCTTTAACAATACTCTACACTACCGTTTGGGCGTGGCGACGGCTAAAGGCGACAGCCTGCGCAGCTACAGCATTAACGAGGACAACTTCCAGTTCAACTCTCAGCTTGGCTACAAGGCGGTGAAGAACTGGTACTACTCGGCGACGCTGTTGTTCAAGACACAGTTGCTCAACTCCTATGTCACCAACACACGAGACCTGGCGGCATCGTTCCTTTCATCAGGAGAGCTAAATGTGGGTCTCGGTATGACTTATAACTATAAAGACAAAGATGGCTACAAGGTCTTTACACTCTCTATAGCTCCATTGTCCTACAATATCAAGATTTGCCGCGACATCGTGAGGCTCGACCCCACAAAGTTTGGCATTGACCCAGGACATCACACCAAGCACAATTTTGGTTCGAATGTGGAGGCTAAATTTGAGTGGAAAATCACGCCGAGCATCACTTGGAAGACGAGGTTATATGCTTTCACAGACTATCATTATGTGCAAGGCGACTGGGAAAACACCCTCTCCTTTGCCGTCAACAGTTTCCTCAACACACAGATTTTCACCCATCTGCGTTACGACAAGTCACGCCCCTGGGTTGAAGACTGGAAATACTGGCAATTTAAAGAAATTCTGAGTTTTGGCCTTACCTATAAATTCGCGACCAAATAGTTGTTCTGTTTCTTGTTTTTGTGAAATTTGTAGTATATTTGCAACATGAAATGGGAAATGCTTAATTATTTATGAAAAAAACTCTAAAATACATATTTCACATCGACCATTTTTTGATTGCAATCTTGACGTTTGTGTTGATTGGCATTGGTTATGCTGCGGTGATGAGTTTCCCGATTTTTGACCCGCTCAAGGAGGCTATGAGCGATATGTCGATGACTGACTATTTCTTCCGTCTTGCCGACAAGAACAGCGATGTGAATCAAGACATAACAATCGTCGATATCAAAGACGAGGCTAACCGTGGAAAAATCGCAAAGGTGATAGCAACGGTCGATTCGCTGGAGCCATGGGCGGTGGGGGTCGATATAACGTTTATGGGCATAAAAGGCACTCCCGAAGAAAACGAGGCGCTCATCGAGACGGCAATGACTGCTGGTGATAACGTTGTTTGGGCCACTCAGCTTGTGGATTATGACTTTGCCAATAAGACATTTGCCGAAAAGAGGTCGTCGTTTTTTGCTGAGGAGTTAGGCGTAAAAGAGGGCTTCTCCAATCTTGATGATGTGAATTATAATCACAACACAATCAGGAAAATGTTCACGTTAGTGGAAGGAGACAGTGGCACGCTGGCCTCGTTGCCAGTAGCGATAGCTCAAACTGTCGATAACACGAACGTTAAGTCAAACAAAAAGTTCACAATAGATTACAAGACAAAATTTGTTGTCTTGCCCGTGGATTCTATCAGTAACAACGAGGACTTGATAAAAGACCACATTGTGCTGGTGGGCTCGACTACCGATGAGGGCGATATGTGGAAAACGCCGTTAGGCAAGATGCCAGGAGTTGTGCTGCAGGCCTATTCGGTCTTTACTGTCAGAAATCATAACGATATCCATTATGCCAGCTATATAGTGAATATACTCATTGCATTTGTGCTGTGCTACCTCTTTGAGTTGTTTATTGATCTGCAAAACCGCTGGTTGGCACGCCATGATAAAGCACCCTGGGCAATATTCTTATCAAGGTCCTATCTCCTGTTGCGCATTGTGACAATAGTCTTCATGGCGCTGGTGACATGGGGCATCTTACTCTTGTTTATACATCACAGTAGTTATGTTGATGCCATCTTGATTTTGCTGGTGTTGGGACTGACGTCCGAAGCACGCAATATTTATATCGGAGCCATTTGGGCCTTGTCAAAGAACCATAACTGGTGTATTCTGAAAAATTCACTCTTTAATACTGATAAAAAATGAAAAAAGTTTTATTGTTAATTATTTTGTGCCTTTTAGTGGGTGCAACTGCCGATGCCCAGAAGGGCAATAGAAAACCTGCAAAAGCTAAGGCCAAAACTGCCGCAACTTACAAGGTAGAGAAATCTCATGAGGTTTACTGTAATGGTAACTGTGTGTTGGAAGGAACCACTCTTAGTGCTAACAATACCATAGAAATCAAGGACAACGGCTTCTTGATGATTGTTAATACAAGCGCCAAAAAACGTTATTATATCTCTAAAGCAAAGACGGCTAAAGTAGCTGATATTGTGAAAGAGGTGACAAAGCCAAAGTCGGTTTCAAAATATTATCTTGAGTCATTGATGACAGAAAAGCAGAATAGCAATGACTACTCTAATTCTTATGGTAATGTTCTAAGAAAGCCAACACCCGTTTACCTCGATGATGTAAAGACCGACAAGAATGGCGAGATTAAGGTCTATATGATAGCCGACGAGGAAGAATGAATTAATCCTTAGCGTTTGGCGGTAGAGAAGCGCAAGCTGCTGTATGAGGCGTTTGACATTTGCTATATTGATGATGCTGGGTCTTGCTTGGGCTCAGGCTAAGACTGTGCTTCCTGAGCAGTCGGTTGTGGTGCCGGGGTTCAGTGAGCAGGTGGCTCGGGAGCGGCTGCTAGAGAGCGATATGCAGCCCTTGGAGGGCATCTGGTATTATCCCAACGAGGATATGACCATCGCCATCGAACGGTGGCAGCCTGAGTCGTCGCACAAAATCGGTTATCGGCTGCTACTTGTCGCCAGCGACGACCTAGAGTTGCTGCCTGGCACGGTGATTGGCTACATCGAGGCGAGCGCGGTCGATAACAAGTACCACCTGTGGCTCTACAGCGAGCGCAACAAGGTGACGCTGTGCGGTCCCATGGAATGTGTAGCCACGCTCAACAAGGACGCCACTTCTCTTACGTTCGACCCTCCGCATTGGGATGTGAAGGTTAGAGTTAATTTCGCGCGTTTCCTGCCAAGCCTCTTCAAAGGCATCTCGGTGATTCCCGATGTCGAGAAAGAAAAACTTCCCGTAGGCTTCAAGAAAATCTTCCCTTCCGACGGCAACGGCAACAAATTTGACAAAGTGAGATACTTGTAACTAAGTGTTAAGTGCAATCAAGAATTATGAGAATAAAAAATGCAGTATTTATAACACTTGTGGCGATGGTGGCAGTGACTGCCATGGCGCGCACGCGCACTACGCAGACGCTGCTCAAGAGCAATAGTCAGATTGTTGAGCAGATTCCTGATGTCAATGTGCCCGACTCGCTGCTGCGCGACCTCGAGCCTAACGCCGTCACCCTTAAGGGCTACAGCAAGAAGGCGAGCGACTCACGCGAGTCATTCTTCGTCACCAACAACACGAAGCACCGCATCTCGCACATCAGACTGCTCATGCGCTACTCGCAGATGAACGGCGATATGCTACACGAGCGCACAGCAACGGTGGAGGTTGACCTGCGACCCGGTGAGACACGACTTGTCTCCATTAAAACTTTCGACGTGCAGCGTCTGTTCTATTACTACGCTGGCCCCAAGCCCCGCAAAAACGCCACACCATTCAAAGTCGCCTTCCGTCTCGTGGGCTACGACATCCCAGTGGGACTTTGATAATGCATAATTCAGAATGCACAATGCACAATTGGGCTGCGCTCAAAATAGAGATTGTCTTATATAAAACAACAAGTACAACAATAATTTAAAAGTCGTTTTTAATCGTTTCTAGTCGTTTGACAAAAATGTTGTTCAAGTTGTTGAGACGTTGTGAAGGTTGTTTGATATAACTTAGACGATGGCTATCAAAAAAAGCGTTCCCGACAAAACGCGGGAACGCTTTTTTAATTTTATTGTGCATTGTGCATTAAGCATTGTGCATTACTTAAGTGGGCAGCGGGGCTTGATTTGCTTGAAGAAGTCATTACCCTTGTCATCAACGAGGATGAAGGCGGGGAAGTCTTCTACCTCGATTTTCCATATTGCCTCCATGCCGAGTTCGGGATACTCCACGCACTCAATGCTCTTGATGTTGTTCTGAGCGAGGATAGCCGCTGGTCCGCCAATGCTGCCCAAATAGAAACCTCCATGCTTCTTGCAGGCGTCGGTTACGGCTTGCGAGCGGTTGCCCTTGGCGAGCATGATGAGGCTGCCGCCGTGGTCTTGGAACTCGTCAACGTAGGGATCCATACGTCCTGCTGTAGTGGGACCCATCGAGCCGCAAGGCATGCCGGCTGGAGTCTTGGCTGGTCCTGCGTAGTAGATGGGGTGATCCTTGAGGTACTGTGGCATACCCTCACCAGCGTCAAGACGAGCTTTAATCTTGGCGTGAGCGATATCGCGGCCCACGATGATTGTGCCGTTAAGGCTCAGACGTGTGCTCACTGGATATTGGCTCAAAATCTTGCAAACCTCGCTCATAGGCTGGTTGAGGTCAATCTTCACAGCATCGCCTTCGCCAGCTTTGCGCAGCTCGGCTGGAATCAACTCAGCTGGGTTGTCGTCGAGTTTCTCAATCCAGATGCCATCTTTATTGATTTTTGCCTTGATGTTGCGGTCGGCAGAGCAACTCACACCCAGTCCGATGGGGCACGATGCGCCATGGCGTGGCAAACGAACCACACGCACGTCATGGGCTAGATATTTGCCGCCAAATTGTGCGCCAAGTCCAATGTTCTGAGCCTCCTCGAGAAGTTGTTTCTCGAGTTCGATATCACGGAAGGCGCGACCAGTCTCGTCGCCAGTGGTAGGCAGCTCGTCGTAGTAGTGGGTAGATGCCAGCTTCACAGTAAGCAGGTTCTTCTCGGCACTGGTGCCGCCAATAACTATAGCGATGTGGTAGGGTGGGCAAGCGGCAGTTCCCAGCGATTTCATCTTCTCAACGAGGAAGGGAATGAGGGTGCCAGGGTTCTGGATGCGAGCCTTTGTCTCTTGATAGAGGTAGGTCTTGTTGGCGCTGCCGCCACCTTTAGTCACGCACAGGAACTTGTATTCCATGCCCTCAGTTGCTTCAAGGTCGATTTGTGCAGGTAAATTGCAGCGGGTATTCACCTCATCAAACATGGTGAGCGGAGCGTTCTGCGAGTAGCGCAGATTCTCCTCGGTATAAGTCTTGAAAACGCCTAGCGACAGAGCCTCCTCGTCGCAGAAACCGGTCCACACCTGCTGTCCCTTCTCGCCGTGGATGATTGCTGTGCCGGTGTCTTGGCACAAAGGAAGCTGTCCCTTCACCGAAGTCTCGGCGTTGCGCAGGAAGGTGAGTGCCACATACTTGTCATTCTCGCTTGCCTCAGGGTCGCGGAGGATTTTAGCCACTTGCTCGTTGTGGGAACGTCGCAGCATGAATGATACATCGCGGAAGCAGGCATTGGCAAGCATTGTCAGTGCCTCGGGCTCTACTTTCAGGATTGGTTTGCCTTCAAACTCTCCCACGCTCACGTGGTCCTTGGTGAGAAGGTAATACTCGGTCTTGTCTTCCCCAAGCTGAAACATGGGGGCATACTTAAACTCAGGAGTGTTAGCCATAAGAAAAATAGGTTATGTTAGTTATTCTTTATTTCAACAATGCAAAGGTAGTATTTTTTTAGAAATAACACAAATTTTTCGTGAGGCACTGCTTTGTGAATAGAGGTTATCGCTTATTCTTTTTTGAGGTCTTTTTGCTCTTTTTATTTTTGGTGTTCTTGGTGGTCTTCTTTGTTACGTTGGATTTTGTGCCTTCGGCGCGCATATATTGCGTTGCCACCCAGCCTTGATCATAGCCACCAGGCCCATTTTGTCCATGATAAGCATTTACCAGCGCATAGCCATTTCTGGTGGGACCTACATACATTAACCTGGTGCCCTTATAAAGGAAAATGGTACGGCCTTCCATACGGCCAAAATTGTAAGTTGACGGCGCGTAATTCTTTCCAGGCCCTGTCCTGAGATACACGCTGTTGCCCGTGCACACATAGTATTTCTGTGCATCCATCGCTACAAAAGCGAAGAACATCAGTGAGATTAAAATAAGACGTTTCATAGTAGTTTAATTAATTAGTTATTAGATAAGATTGATTGTTGATGACAAAATTATGAATATTATTTTATTTTACCAAGTTTTCATCTCCAAAAAAATGATTATCTTTGCACTAATCAAAAACAGCAAATTGATAGCATTATGGTAAAAGTTAACGATATAGTTCGCTTTCTAAATGATGTGGGAGGCGGCAAGGTGACCAGAGTGGAGGGTAAGATGGTGTATGTTGAGGATGAGGATGGATTTGAGCGTCCCGCCCTTGAGAAGGAAGTTGTGGTGGTAGATACCGCAAAGCCACATCACACCACCTACGAGAGGCCTCTGGTGATAAAAAGCAAACTCGTGGAACCCGACGTGCCTGCACCAAAGCCAGAGCCAAAACCCATTGAGCCAGTATTCGAGACAGAGGAGGGCGAGGTGCTCAACATCGTGCTGGCCTATGAGCCTCGTGAGATTAAGCACTTGAACACCACCACGTTCTACTCGATGCTCGTCAACGATAGCAACTATTTCCTCTATTTCGCCTATATGACTCGCGGCGATGAGGACTGCGAATGGACCACTCGCTACCACGACATCGTGGAGCCTAACACCCAGGTTCCGCTCGACGAGTTTGGGCACAACGACCTTAACTCCATGACCCACGTGGCGGTGCAGTACATTGCCTTCAAACAGGGCAAGGGCTTCGCGCTCAAGAATCCGGCTCTGGTGCAGCTGCGCCTCGACGTGACGAAGTTTTACAAACTGCACTGCTTCCATGAGACCGAATATTTCGACTCACCAGTGTTACAGCTTGAGATTACCCATAACGACCTGCCAACAAAACCGTTGCGCATTGACAGCAGTGCCCTGGAGAACGCCATGCGCGACAAGCGCCGCTTCGACGAGCGTCCGCACCGTAAGCCTAAGCCTGTGCATAAGAAAAAGAAGATGGAAACCATCGTTCAGGACCTGCACATCCATGAGCTGGTAGATAATACTGCCGGATTCTCCAATGCCGATATGCTAAACTACCAACTCGCCAAGTTCTGCGAGGTGATGAAAGCAAATGAGGATAACCTCGGGCAAAAAATCGTCTTCATTCACGGCAAGGGCGAAGGAGTACTTCGCAATGCAATATTAACCGAATTAAAGCGCAAATGGCCCGCCTGTACCGTGCAGGACGCCAGCTTTCAGGAATACGGCTTCGGCGCGACACAAGTTACTATCCACAAACATTGATTATGAGGGACAAAAAGCCCACCATTGCAGGTGGGCTAATTTTTTACTATATATTAGTGGAATTCACGTCCAGACCATTTAAAGAAAAAACTCCGATAATCTCCATCTTCCTCCCAAAATGTAGCAACGATGTCTTTGCCTTTGTATTTGCCTGTGGCTGACATAGTATAGGTAACGTGACAACCATCTTTGAAAAATTTTTCATTAATGCCTGGTGGACGGTTGCCACAATAGGTCATCTCCTTTGTGTCATTGTTGTAGCGATAAAACCGAATGTCACTAGATTGCTCCGGGGTATATTGGGGGATCTTGAAGCGTGACACGCTGATGGCAAGCAGCTTGTGCTTTTTGTCACTCTCGTTCCAAAAGCGCATCTCAACATTCGTGTTTATATGATTCTCATCGTGGCTGAAACACAAGTGATTGTGCTTGCTATCAATAAAGAGATATTCTCCTTTTTTCTGGGTAGTGCCCTGGGTGTGCAGGATCCAAGCCTGTTTGAACCTTTGTATTTCTTCATTGAATGAGCTTTCATCGTTCCCGTCATAGACGTAACTAGAAAGATAGGCCCACGCAAAGTCGCTGATAGTGGGTTTCTTGCCTTCGTGGTTCACTTTTATGACATCTTGTGCCGACAACACCAGAGCGAAGTAGGCAAAGATTATTACTGATAATTCTCTTTTCACAATATCTGGTTTTTCGATATATTGTTTAAAAACTGAACTTGCGTCCGTTCCATTTCAGTTTCTTCTGCTTTTTGGTTCCGTTGTCATACCAATAAGTGGCAATGATGTCTTTGCCGTTGCGTGGCAGAGAGTAGGAAATGTAAGCACCATCTTCGGACATTAAAGAAGGACCGAGCCCTGGAACTTCACAATAGGCCATCTTCTTGGTGGATTTGTTGTAGCGGTAGAATTGAATGCCGTCGAATTGTCCCGGGCTATACTTGCCGTTGGTGTAGCAGCCCACGTTGTAGGCAAAGAGGCAGTGTTTTCCATCGGCTTCGTTCCAATAGCACATCTCAACCTTGCACAAGTCTTTGACAGATTCATATTCACTGTTGTGCTCATACACCGCATAGCCGTTTTTGTTGTCAACCGTGAGCATCTCCCATTCATTCAAAGAAGCGCCCTTGCGGTACAGAGCCCAAGCTTGCTTGACGCTCGATCTCACTTCGTCGAGGCAGTCGTCTTCGTTCTCGTCATAGACGTAATCAGAGAGGAAAGACCATGCAAAATCGCTAATGGTGGGCTTTGCCCCTTTATAGTTCACTTTGATGACATCTTGTGCCGCCAATGCCAACATGCAGCAGGCAAAGATGATTGCTAATGATGTTCTTTTCATAACGTTAGGTTTTTGTTAAACATTTACACCGCAAAGATATGAAATATTTCATTTTCAAAAGAAATTAAAGAAAAAATATTCTCGCTTTTCATTTTTTTGTGCTGAAAAGTCGTATATTTGTAGCATGATATAGAAAAACCTTTTTGAAACCTCAAAATAACATATATGGCAAATATTCAGACATTACTTAAAATCACTTCACTGGTTGCTGTGGTTATAGCTTTCATGCCGCATGCTTCAGCACAGAATGCCAACGACTCAACAGGTATGGTTCGCCCCAATAGCCCCACCGAAGTCGTCACCGAGAATGGCATGAACCGCGACCAGGTATCGACTGCGCTTGATGCCATCAATGGACGCGTGGCAGGTCTAACCATCACCCGTAGCGACAACGGGGTGGCGGCGATGAATGCCGTGCGAGTGAGAGGCACCACGTCGCTCACTGGCGGCAACGACCCATTAATCATCATTGATGGAGTGATGGGCGATCTCACCACGCTATCATCAATTTACCCCGCCGATATCGAGAGTTTTACCATTCTCAAGGACGCCAGTGAGACAGCGCAATATGGCTCTCGTGGCGCTTCGGGTGTGATTGAGGTTGTCACCAAGAAAGGCAAGTCGGGAAAGACAACAATCAGCTACAACGGCAGTTATGGCTTTAGCAAGGTATTCAAGAACCTTAATATGCTCGATGCCAGCGGCTATGTAAAGGAAGTGAAGGCGCGTGGCATGATGCTTATTGACCATGGCTTTGACACTAATTGGCAGCGAGCCATTGAGCAGACCGCTTTCCTGCAAGACCATCACATCGCTTTTGGTGGAGGCGGCAAGGACAATGGTTATCGTGTGTCGTTGGGATATGTCGACCATGCCGGTGTCATACTTCATGAGAAGTCACGCAATTTTACCAGCAATATGAGCATGTATCAGAACATGTGGGACGGACTGCTGAAGATTGACCTGGGAATGTTTGGCAGTCTGCAAAAGAACAACACTGCAATCTACGATGTGCAGAAGACTTTCTACTCGGCGGCAGCCTTTAACCCCACTTTTGAGGCGGCGCAAAACGCCAGTGGCGGTTACGATGGTTTCGCCTATAGCAACCAAATAAACCATCCTTTGGCACTGATGGACAGTCGCACTCAGGATAATACCACTCACATCAGCACTCACGCTAAGCTAACTTTCAGACTGATGCAAGGTCTTGATTTGTCTATTTTTGGGGCTTACAGCCACACCGAGGTGGAGCGTCAGCAATATCTGCCCACTTCGATTTGGGCACACGGACAGGCTTATCGCAGCACAGCTAAGACAGAGTCGCTACTTGGCAATATCATATTGATTTATGACAAATCATTTGGCTTGCATCACATCAACGCTATGGCACTTGCCGAGGCTCAGCGCGACACCTACAGCGGCTTTTTTACCACTACTACTAATTTCAATAATAATGCCGTTGGTTTCGATAATATTCAGGCTGGAGCCCTAACCTTGTGGGAAGGGACTGGAAGTTATCGTTCAAAGCCTTCATTAATTGCTTTCATGGGGCGAGTGAGCTACGATTACGATAATCGCTACAGTATCACTCTTACAGCACGTACCGATGGTTCGTCGAAATTTGGCGACAACCACAAGTGGGGATTCTTCCCGTCGGTATCGGCTTCTTGGACCATCAGCAATGAGCAGTTTCTGCACGACACGCCATGGCTCGATAACCTGAAGTTAAACGTAGGATACGGCTTTGCAGGCAATCAGGGCGGTATCGATTCTTACTCAAGTGTGCGTTACGCGCAGCCTGCCGGCATAGCGCCAATAGGCAATGAGGCATTAGTCACATTCACCACTTTGCGTAACGTAAACCCCGACCTCAAGTGGGAAGTGAAGCGCACCTTCAACGCTGGTATCGATGCTGCTTTCCTCGCTGGGCGTCTATTCACCTCAATTGTTTTTTACACAAGCAAGACGAGCGATATGCTTTATAATTATGGAGTGCCTGTGCCGCCATTCACTTTCAGCAGTCTGCTTGCCAACTTAGGCCAGATGCGCAACAGCGGCGTGGAGATTTCTCTGGGAGCCACACCGTTCAAGACTAAGGACATGGAACTTAATGTGAACATTAACTTGGCATTCCAGCGCAATAAACTCCTCTCGCTCAGCGGTGAATATCAGGGATATCAAATCAACGCCGACGACTATGTGGTAATCTCAAGCCTCAACGGTGCGGGATTCCACGGTGGCGACAATAACATAGTTTATCAAATTGTGGGTCAGCCTCTTGGTACATTCTACCTGCCACATTGCACAGGTCTGAAGTCTAACGACGACGGCAGCTACACCTATGATATTGCCGACCTTGACGGCGATGGAGTCATCGACTTGGAGAACGGCAGGGACCGCCAGTTGTGCGGACAAGCAACTCCAAAAGCGCTGTTGGGCACAAACTTCAGTTTCCGCTATAAGAACTTCGACATTGTGCTACAGATGAACGGCGCATTCGGCCACAAAATCTACAACGGCACATCGCTAACCTACATGAACATGAACAGTCTGCCGGGTTACAACGTGCTTGCTGGCGCTCCTGAGGCCAACATCGTGGACCAAACAGCCACCGACTTCTGGCTCGAGAGGGGCGATTACCTCAATCTGGACTACCTCACCCTAGGATGGAATGTGCCAGTGAAGAGTAAGATTATTAGTCGTTTGCGTCTTTCGGCAACCATCAACAATTTGGCCACTTTCACCAGTTATAGTGGCCTCACGCCCATCATCAACAGCAACAACGTTGACAGCACTTTGGGTGTTGATGACAAGCGCAACTATCCGCTTGCGCGCAATTACACATTGGGAGTAAATATCAGTTTCTAAACCATTCAACATAAGCGATATGAAACGTACCATAATATACTTAGCAGCATTAGTGATGATTGCGTGCATGGCATGCGACAAATTCCTCGAGGAAAATCCCACAGACCGCATACCCGCCAATGAGGCCTACAGTAACGAAGGCGACCTTTACCGCAACGCAGTGGCGTCTCTCTACTCGATGGTGGGTGGCAACAGCAACAGTCAGGGCCTGCAAGGCACAGGACGAGGCATCTACGACCTCAACACTTTCACCACCGATGAGGCCATTATGCCCACTCGCGGCGCCGACTGGTATGACGGAGGCTTTTGGCAGGACCTGTTCACCCACCAGTGGGGCACAAGCAATGGTGCCATCGATGGCACGTGGGATTATCTGTTTCAGGCAATAATTAAGTGCAACGAGTCGCTTGAGCACATCGATGCCTACGATAAGCAGCATCCAGGTAGCGACAATGTGGCAGCTTATCGCGCCGAGGTGCGTGGGCTAAGGGCATTGTTCTATTTCTATGCTATGGACCTATATGGCCGTGTGCCAGTGTTTACATCTTCTACTCCAAGCGTGGCCGACATGAAGCTGCAGCCTCGCAGTAAAACCTTCGACTTCATTCGCGGTGAATTGCTCGATGTGCTGCTCTTGTTGAGCGATGACCACAGCAATCGCCCTGGCACTTATTATGGCCGATTCACTAAACCTGTGGCTTTTTTCCTGCTTGCGAAAATGGCTCTCAACGCCGAGGTATATTGTCACGACAACTGGACAGACGCCGCCTCGCGTCCAAATGGCAAAAACATAGAGTGGAGTATTTATGGCAACAAGTACAACACTTGGGAGGCCACTGTTTATTTCTGCCATGAGTTGGAACTTCACAACTACTCACTCGATAGCGACTTTGGCCAACCGTTTTTAGTTAATAACGAAAATTCGCTTGAGAACATCTTCACTATTCCCATGGACAAACACCTCTACACCAATCAGTACATATATCTGTTCCGTTCGCGGCACTACAACCATGCCTCAGCGTTGGGTCTTAACGGAGAGAATGGCTCTAGCGCTACAATCGAGGTGCTCAACACTTTTAAATATGGAACTCCCGAAGAAGACCCGCGTTTCGTGATTAGCTACTATGCCAACGAGGTATATGATTATGATGGCAATCAGGTGTTGCTCGATGACGGAACTCCACTTGTCTATGAGCCGTGGAAAGTGGCTATTGACGTAAGCGGAAAGCCTTGGGAAAAGACGGCGGGAGCGCGCATGCGTAAATATGAGATTGACCGCACTGCCACCAAAGACGGCAACCAGAGCGACAACGATATCGTGCTCTTCCGCTATGCCGATGTGCTGCTAATGAAAGCCGAGGCGATGGTGCGCAACGGGGGCAACGGCGACGAACCGTTCAACATAGTGCGTGACAGAGCTGGCGCACCTCATCGCACGGCAACGTTGTCTAATATTCTCGATGAGCGCATGCTTGAATTGGCATGGGAAGGATGGCGCCGCAACGACCTGGTGCGATTCGGGCAATTCACAAGAGCCTACACTGATCGTCCTCAACTTCCAGGCGAGGCCACTGGTTACACAACGGTGTTCCCTGTCCCTGGCAAAGTTCTCGCCCTCACGGGTGACACCCAAAATCCTGGATATTAGAAACCAATAATAGAAAATTACTATGAGCAAACAACTTAAAAGATTTGTTTGGCGAGAATCACAAAATGGCCTGTTCAAAGAGACACGCATTATTGTTGATACTCAAACAGGTGTGAACTACCTTTTTGTTTGTGAAGGGTATGGCGGTGGATTAACGCCTCTGCTTGACGAGAATGGCAAACCAATCATCACAAAAAACATTGTCGAGTAAACTCTCTGTAATCTATAATGGCGCAGCCCAATTCTACATTTATTTAACCACCTGTAGCCAGTTGCTTTGGTAGCGGGTGTTGAAGAAATGGTCAGAGAGTTCTTGGGTGGGCATCCCATTCTCCCGCACCCAGCCCCAAGCCCAGGTGCCCATGTCGAGGTATAGGGCTTGTTTGGCACCGAAGGCTACTAGTGCATCAATAAACTCGCCGCAATACATCGGCTCATCACCCTGCACAATGGCAAAGTTGCCGTCGCTCATCACGCATGCGGCGCGGTAGATGATGTGCGCTTTTCGGTCGCGGATGGCTTTGGGAATGCGCTCCACTATGCCCTTGCCATCTTCCACAATATAGCACTGCTGGAAAAGAAATCCCTGACCTTCTTCGGCTGCCTTCAATGACTCGTTTAGGCAGTCGTTGCTTTTGATAGTCACTTTGTTGTCGAGAATGAGCATATGGCCAGTGGCAGTGATGTCGTCATAGCCCTTTATGCGCTCGCCCGCTACCACATGGTCGCCGCACACGTCCATCGTCTCGGTGTTGAGCGTGAATGCCGCCGCCACGTTGAGGACGATGGCAGCGTCATCGATGCTCGGTGCGCCGTTGAAATCGTTCTGTTTGTGACTGACAAAGCGCACTTGGGCCTTCTTGTCAGGCTTCATCACTATGAGTTTGTGGCCAGCAGCCTCTACATGATTCACCTTTACTGAATCTTTGATGTCAGCAAGTAAAGACTTAGCGCCACACCCCATGAGAGTCACGGGCATGACACCAAGTAATATCCATCTAAATATATTCATAATAATTTTTTTGCAAAGTTAAGTATTTTTCTTCAATAATTACCCACAATTTTAAGGGGGCTATTGCAAATGAAAAGGAAAAATGGTATATTTGCACTTTAATTCCACCGTGTTTGTTTACAGGCGGGTGATATTGCATTGATAATTAACTAACTAAATCAATTAATAACTAAATTCAAAACTACTATGTGGTTATTTAATTCTTCGGTAGGTAGGAAAGTGGTGATGAGTGTCACTGGTCTTTTCCTTATCCTATTCTTAACATTCCATGCGCTGATGAATTTGGTGGCAGTCTTTTCGCTTGATGCTTATGAGGCTGTGTGCGAGTTTCTCGGTGCCAACTGGTATGCCCTCTTGGGCACTGCGATTCTTGCCGCAGGTTTTGTGATTCACATCATCTACGCTTTCTGGCTCACACTGCAGAACCGCAGCGCGCGTGGCAGCAATAGCTATGCTGTCACCAAGCGCCCCAAGAGCGTGGAATGGGCATCTCAGAACATGCTTGTGTTGGGTATCATTGTGGCGTGCTTCCTTGTGTTGCACCTCTATCAGTTCTGGGCAAAGATGCAGATGCCAGAGATTCTAGGCGAGCACGCCGACTCGGGCTATGTTGCACTCAAGACCTCCTTTGAGCAGGCTTGGGTTCTACCAGTCTATCTGATTGGCTTCTTTGCTGTTTGGTTCCACATCACCCACGGTTTCTGGAGCGCTTTCCAGTCGTTGGGCGTGAATAACGACAAGTGGATCAACCGCTGGAAATGCATTGGCTGGTTCTGGGCTACATGTGTAATGGTGCTCTTTGCTGTCACCGCTATTGCTCTTACTGGTAGGTTCGCATGGGGCTGGTCTTGTGTGGGCGCTTGCTAAGAGAATGCTGAGTAATTAATCATTTAAAAATTTACGAAAATGGAAGAAAACTTAAAGAACAACGTTGCTCAGCCCGCTATTGACTCTAAGATCCCTGAGGGACCTGTAGCTGAGAAATGGACCAACTATAAAGCACACCAGAAACTCGTTAACCCCGCCAACAAGCGCCGCCTCGACATCATCGTCGTAGGTACCGGACTGGCAGGTGCCAGTGCTGCTGCTACGCTGGGAGAGATGGGCTTCAAGGTGCTGAACTTCTGCATTCAGGATTCTCCCCGCCGCGCACACTCGATTGCTGCTCAGGGAGGTATCAATGCCGCTAAGAATTATCAGAACGACGGTGACTCGGTTTACCGCCTCTTCTACGACACTGTGAAAGGTGGCGACTATCGCGCACGTGAGGCCAACGTTTACCGCCTTGCCGAGGTTTCGAACAATATCATCGACCAGTGCGTGGCACAGGGCGTGCCTTTCGCTCGCGAATATGGTGGCTTGCTCGCCAACCGCTCGTTTGGTGGTGCACAGGTGAGCCGCACATTCTATGCTAAGGGTCAGACCGGCCAGCAGCTTCTGCTCGGTGCCTACTCGTCGCTCAACCGTCAAATCGAGATGGGCAACGTGAAGAGCTACAACCGCTATGAGATGCACGACGTGGTGATTATCGACGGTCGTGCTCGTGGTATCATCGCCAAGAATCTCGTTACTGGACAACTTGAGCGCTTTGCCGCCCACGCAGTAGTAATCGCAACTGGTGGTTATGGCAACACCTATTTCCTATCGACCAATGCGATGGCTTGCAACGTGAGCGCCGCTATGGCATGCTACCGCAAGGGCGCTTACTTCGCAAATCCTGCCTATGTTCAGATTCACCCCACCTGCATCCCACGCCACGGTGACAAGCAGTCGAAGCTCACACTGATGAGTGAGTCGTTGCGTAATGATGGACGTATCTGGGTGCCAAAGAACATTGAGGATGCCAAGAAACTGCAAGCAGGACAAATCAAGGGCAGCGACATCCCCGAGGAAGAGCGCGACTACTACCTTGAGCGCCGCTATCCAGCCTTCGGTAACCTCGTTCCACGTGACGTGGCTAGCCGCGCCGCTAAGGAGCGTTGCGACAAGGGCTTTGGCGTGAACAATACAGGTCAAGCCGTGTTCCTCGACTTCAGCGAGGCGATTAACCGCCTGGGTATTGACGTGGTGCGCCAGCGCTATGGCAACCTCTTCGATATGTACGAGGAAATCACCGACGTTAATCCTGGTCAAAAAGCCAACGAGATCAACGGTGTAGATTATTACAACCCAATGATGATTTATCCAGCTATCCACTACACTATGGGTGGCATTTGGGTAGATTATGAGCTGCAGACCTCTATCAAGGGCCTCTTCGCTATTGGTGAGTGCAACTTCAGCGATCATGGCGCTAACCGACTCGGCGCTTCGGCTCTGATGCAGGGTCTCGCCGATGGTTACTTCGTGCTGCCTTACACTATCCAGAACTACCTGAGTGACCAGATTACTGTTCCTCGTTTCTCGACCGACCTTCCTGAGTTTGAGGAAGCCGAGGAGCGTGTTCAAGCCGACCTCGACAAGTTGATGGCTATCCAGGGCAATCGCTCGGTTGACTCCATCCACAAGGAGCTGGGTAACATCATGTGGGACTATGTGGGCATGGGCCGCACCAAGGAGAGCCTAGAGACTGCTCTTGAGAAAATCAAAGACCTGCGTAAGGAGTTTGAGAACAACCTCTTTGTTCCTGGCTCGCAAGACGGCATGAACATCGAGCTCGACAAGGCGTTCCGCCTGCGTGACTTCATCACTATGGGTGAGCTTATCGCTTACGACGCCCTCAACCGCGAGGAGTCGTGTGGTGGTCACTTCCGTGAGGAGCACCAGACCGAAGAAGGCGAAGCTAAGCGCGACGACGAGAACTTCTTCTACGTGGCTTGCTGGAAATACAATGGCGACGACGAGAAAGCCCCAAGCTTACTCAAAGAGCCACTACACTACGAGGCAATTAAGGTACAAACAAGAAATTACAAGTCGTAATCTTAGTGAAGCAGTGTAATAGTAGAACAGTAAAGCAGTTTCTTAGTATAAACTTGGTGAATTAATGAGAAATAGCACGCATAGAGACTTAACTGTTTGGAAAAAGAGCATAATTCTTGTTAAAGATATATATGTTCAAACAAGGTCATTTCCAAATGAGGAGCTCTATGGATTAACTTCTCAAATGAGAAGAGCTGCAGTTTCTATACCATCTAATATTGCTGAGGGATATGCAAGAAACTCTGATAGGGAATTACTGCGTTTCTTAAAAATTGCATTGGGGTCAGCCTCTGAACTTGAAACTCAAATCATAATATGCAATGAGATTGGATATATCAAGCCAGAAGTGTTTGACTCGATGCATGGAACCGTAACTGAAATCCTAAAAATGCTTATTTCTTTAAATAGTTCAGTGAAGAAAAAACTAAATGACTAGATTTAAGCAAACTAACTATTTTACTACTCAACTACTTTACTATTTTACTCAAAAATAGAAAACAATGGAAAATTCGATAAACATTAAACTCAAAATCTGGCGTCAGGCAAATCCTAAAGCGCAGGGTGAATTTGTGACCTACGAGTTGCAAGACATTCCTACCGATACCTCATTCCTCGAGACTCTCGATATCCTCAATGAGCAACTCGTTGAGAAGGGAGAAGAACCCGTCGCTTTCGACCATGACTGCCGCGAGGGAATCTGCGGTATGTGCTCACTATACATCAACGGTCATCCTCATGGACCCGCCACTGGAGCTACCACTTGCCAGCTCTATATGCGCCGTTTCCGTGACGGTGAGACCATCACAGTAGAGCCTTGGCGCTCGGCGGCATTCCCCGTTATCAAGGACTTGATGGTTGACCGCAACGCCTTCGACAAGATTCAGCAGGCTGGTGGCTACGTAAGTTTCAACACCGGAGGTGCACAGGATGCTAACGCTATCCCCATCAGCAAGGTTGATGCCGACGAGGCAATGGACAGCGCTAGCTGCATTGGCTGTGGCGCTTGTGTGGCAGCTTGCAAGAACGGTTCGGCAATGCTCTTCGTAGCTGCTAAAGTGAGCCAGTTTGCCCTCCTGCCACAAGGCAAGGCCGAGGCTAAGAAGCGCGTGAAGGCTATGTTGGAGAAGATGGACGAACTGGGATTCGGTAACTGCACCAACACTGGTGCCTGCGCTGCCGAGTGCCCAAAGAACATCAAGCTCAGCAACATCGCACGTCTCAACCGCGAGTACATCTGCGCAAAGAGCAGCGATTAACACTCGCGACAATTCCGGAAAATATCAAGTCATCCATGTTAATGCATGGGTGACTTGTTTTTTTCTAGTAACGTCTTGAATGGTGGTGGGGCGCTTCGCTTAAAAGAGAATAAAATTTATGTCCTTCAATATGTTCTCTATACGATAGTTTCGCCGTCTTCAGCTCACCATATGCTTTTTAATGAATAATACATATGTTTGATTGTATAATTAATTGAAATCTTTTGTATAATTAGTTGAATTTTACTATCTTTGCGACCAATTTACGAGAATATACAATTTATTTATAATTAATCTTTTTACAAAAATGAGAAAAATCCTAACTTTTTTAGTGCTCCTGGCCTTCGCTACCACGGCATGGGCAGGAGAAAAAACTATTACTATTTCGCGTAACGACGTGGCATGGGAGAGTGCAAACACCGTTTACAACGTTACCAAAGGTGGTGTGGAACTCGTGATGTCGGGTGGTATGAACAACCCAAACTTCTTGCTGATGAAGCAACACACCACAATCACAGTGAAGTCACACAACTTCAACATCAAGAGAATTGTGTTCCACTGTCTGGACAACTACACTAACGACAATCTTGACCCATTCTACTGGGGACCAACAACGTTGCATATCCAGTATAGTCAAACTCACGCGGAGACTGCTGGAACGCTGACCTACAATTATGGTGGCAGTAGTTACGACGCCCTGTGGAGGTCAACCAAGAGCACTTCGCCAGGCAACTATCCAAATGGTCTGCCCGCTGGTTATGAGTTGATGTTTGAGAACGAAGGCAAACCTGTGCGTTTTGCATCTATTGATATCACTATAGAGCAGGAAACTGGTGACATGTATGAACTGGTGACATCTACAAGTGAAATTAATACCACAGATAATTATATGCTTGTAGGAAGAAACTCAAGTACTACAACAACAGGTCGTGCATTAAGTGTAAATCCAACTGGAACTTCAACCCAAGACAACCAAACATCAGTTCCTGTAACATTAATTGACAATGGATTACGAGTGAAAGCTGTGGACGATGTTCAGTTTATCAACTTTAAGTCGTCCTCGACCTCGACATATAATTATTATATAAAAACAGGAGAACAATACCTGAGGTCGCAATCAGCTTATCAATCTCCAGGCAATTACAACAACGGTTTTTGTTTAACCAAGGTACCAAGTGCTACTGATTATGCTAAAGTTAAAGTTGTAATTAATGAATCAGGTAATAACTCTGTGTCTAATTGGGAGCACTATGCAGATATTGCATATCAGTTCAGCGACACCTACAACAGTTCTCATTATGCTATAAGACACAATAACAATAACAACCAATTTAGGAATCTTTATGTACAAGGCAACACTCAACAAGTTTATCTCTACAAGCCTTCTACGCCTCTTATTGTAACCACCGAAGTTAAACCAGAAAGTCCACAAGGAGAGGATCCTTATGGAACAATCTCACTTAGAGATGGCATATTGGTTGAAAATGGTATTAGTTATTCACAGAAGATGGATACCGTTCAATTCCTGGCAACCCCTAAAAATGGTTACAAGATTAAGAGTGTTACAATTCAAGAGGTGAAAAGAGATAATAACACTCATGCCATTACTGAAGTTGTTGGAAACGTTGACATTTTGAGCAGCAGTCAATCTATTAATGGAATGCTCTATAACTTTGTGATGCCAGGCAATGGCGCTCACGTCATCGTTGAATTTGAGGTAGTAGTTTACCACAATGTTTATATTCAGGTTAATCCAAGTGGCGATTATGGAAATGTGTTCCTTACCGAGGGATATGTTGTTCAAAACGATCAAGTGAAGTCTTATGAGGGTGAAAACGTGGTGTTCAATGTAACGCCCAATCCTATAGACATTGAACATGAGGAAAACGGTTACCATGAGTTATACTCTGTGACTGTGACATATACAGAAGGCGGACAAACAATCTCTTATACTTACACCGACGGCAACTACAATTTCACTATGCCCGATGCTGATGTGACCATTACTGCTACGTTCATCTATGATAATGGAAACCCATTATATCTGCTAGGCACTGCTAATGGTGGAGAATTTCTCCCATACGGACCTCGATTCAATTATGATAATACAAAAGAAGAGTATTACCTTGACGTATATTTTAAGGGAACCAACGAATTCGGTGGAAACGAAGATGATGCCTATGGCTATTTCTGCTTATCATGGGGTAAATGGACCATTTGGAATGAAGTAAATCAGCAAACAAGACGTGCTCAGCCATATGATGACAATTATCTCATATCTACTGATGCTCCTCAGTATACACTTTGCTATGATGACAACAAGCAAAATGCTTTTAAGATTCCTGCAGGCATTTATCGCATTAAAGTAAAATCATACGGGTATCATAACGATGTTCTCAGTATTGAAAGAACTTATCCCACCCTCACCTTCGATCCTGCTGGTGGTGCTACTGCTGCCGAGGCTGTGGAGGTTGGTCAGCATCAGCTGGTAGCGCTTCAGGGCGACCTCTATAATAAGATTAAAGCCATCAATCCAAATGAGGCTGACGCAAACTTTATGTACAAAGCAACCAAGACAGTTGCTGGAGAAGCTACTACCGAAACCGAGAATGCTACAACATCCACTAGCACTATCTCTGTTCTCGATGAAGTGAACGATGGTGAGACCGTTACTCAACTCGATGGTTGGAACTATCTTGGATGGATTGTTGCAGAGAATACTGCTTACTACAAAGTTACAGAAACTCCACTCCATTGGATTGAAGAGTATGGCGATAAGGACAAGACTTACACCGTGAGCGACCGCCTGCAAGGTGTTTATGCACAAGGTTCAAGCCTGTGGTGTAAAGACGTGGAATATGAGTCAATTGTGAAGACCGAGCCATATACCGGCCAGGTTGATTACTTGGCAGCAACTTTGACAACTGCTGATCATCTATTCCCAAATGCTATGCGCATTGGTAATTGGGATCAGAGCAACTGGGTAGAGCTTGACTTCTCAGGATTTGGACAAGAAAATGGTAACGCTATGGCAAGCGCTTTAGAGAACAAATACATCCAAGAAAAGACAATAACTGGTGTATATACCAACGATGTGAACTACACCATCAAGGTCACTTCCACACCAGTTGCCGATGGCGATGCAAGTTATGTGCCAAATACCTATTGCACTAGCAACTTTATTGAGAGCAACTTGACACTCAAAGCTGGCGATACTGGCCCTGCTGTAACAAAAGATGGCGCCACTACCTATTACTACTTCTTGAATCCTAAGATTCAGGAATATGCCATCATAACCTATGCTATGTGGGATAAGGATAATCAAATTATGGTAACTCCTAATAACTCTCCTTTCAATGGCGAAGCATGTATCGGCCGTTGGGATTTGAATGAGTATCAGAATCAATTAACAGCTCTTGATGCTGCACATGATGCTCCTTCGACTAGCAACAATCAGTATGAGTTCCATATCATAGTGCAGCGTACAAACAAAAACTATGGCTCGCCACAGAATGCAACCGTACAATCGGGTAGGGCCAAGACTTCATCATCCGTAATTCGCACTCAGCCTCTTGACTTGAAGGCGAGCAGCCCGCTGCCAACCGCCATCAGCACCGTTAGCACTGAGGCACAAGTTGTAGGTGTTGAGTATGTCAACATCGCTGGCATGCGCAGCAACAAGCCATTCAGTGGGGTGAACATTGTAGTTACTCGCTATGGCGACGGTAGTACAACTACAACCAAGATGGTGAAGTAAGCTAGTTGATAGATGACAGTGAATAAGCTTGTTACTGCCATCATTAGACAATAAAATCAAAGGGTTGCTCTTATCAATGGAGCAACCCTGTGTCGTTTGTGAAAAAAAAGAAATTGGGAGATTGTTCCTCCGTTACTTGTCCTTTCTATTTCTCCAGCACTGCGCGGTAGAGGGCGGTGGTGGTGGGTGGGGTGAGTGGTAGAGTGCCGGCGACGAGATGTCCATTGTCTATGACTGCCTCTTTGCTTTGTGGCCAAGGCTCTTTGGCCGAGGAGCGTTGCTCGATGCGGAATACTGCCGTGGCGTCGGGTGCGAGCAAGTTGTTGCCTATTACACAGGTTATCGCTCCCATCGTTAGTCGCAGATTCAATTCCACACAAGGGTTGATGCCAATGCCGTGTGCACCATTCTGAGATTTTGTCTTATATAGAAGCATGTCGATGCCCATCCAACCAATGTAGTGTGGCGCTATCATTTCATCAAGCACCTGCGTCAAGGCGGTAATGACCTCGTCAAGGTTGGGGTAGGACGCTGTTATTCTGCTTTTTAGTTCTTTTTCAGTGGCCACAATACCGTGGTCATATTGGCTGTGGCTGTCGGTGGTGAAAAGTGAGTAGCCTCGCAAAGTAGCTTTGTCATTTTCGCAGTAGAACTCCACTCCAAAATCCATCGTCTTATCTAAGGCTTGCTCGCACAGAAGCGACCCTTGCCGCTTGAGCGCGCCGCGGCACCACTGATCGAGTTCGGGTGATGCGCCATCAATAGTGTTGTAAATGCCTCGTCCGCTGCTCGACCATGGCGTTTTGATAAAGCACTTGCGATGCTTGCGCACAAAATCCAGCACATCGTCGGCGATTGCCAGCTCCACCGGCTCAGGGCATAATTGCCTGCCAAGTAATTCCTTTAGGCGCATGTGTATGAGAATCGAGACTCGACGGTGAGAGAGCCCACGCAGGTGATTGATTTGCTCTTTTGTGGGAAGGCAGTCGCTCGACGCTCCCCACTTGAGAAGTCGCCTCCGCAGGTCAAGGCTCCATCCCCACGGCATAATGCGGTAGTCGGTGAGATGCTGCAGCTCGTTGCGTTTTATGGCATGAACATCAAGGCCAAAGCTGGTGTTCATGTGTTCCAGCCACTCTGCATCGAGGTCGCTGTCGGTAATCAGCAGCGAGTCTGGTTCGGCAAGGAATGCCGGCAGAACGGCAAGGTCGCGGGCCATCTGCATAGCAAAAGGCGGCGCCACATAATTGATGCCGCCCGTTGCCAACGCTAAGTCGTTTTGAGGGTTAAATATATAGACTTGCCTCACTAAAAATTATTTGATTTTCTTGCCGTAGGTTGTGAGCAGGCCTTTGGCTTTGAGGGTCTTAAGAGGAATTTTAACGTCTATCTGTCCTTCGCAGAAAGGCCCAATGGCGTAAGGCGCGAACGAGAACATCATATTGCCGTCTTTGATATAGAAATTGCCTAGGTCAACTTCATTGATGCTATCCCACCACTTGACATCCTTGTCACGCTTGTCATATTTTGGCAGGATACGCAGCAACTTACTGCGGTTAGTGATGATGTCATCGAGGCGTATGGGACGGTCAAGTGCAGCGTCAAAGGCATAGTAATTATACATAAAATCTGGATGCGCTCCACCATAGTAGATTTCATTGTATTCGACAAAGAACGCGAGGTCACCAACCACATGGCTCTGCTTGAAATTGGTTAATTCATACATACATCTCATCGGATCCTCCTCGAAACTGATATCCTTCACGCCTGGTGTGCCATAATCTTTGACTACATATTCATTAGCCATTGCACTGCTGTGCAGAATGTAGTTAATCCAGTTTTTCACGCAGCCGGTGAGGGTATTGACATCTTTAACGCTGCCGGGGAAACAATTGGGATTTTGACTTGCATAGAACACCTCTTCAAGCAAAAAGTCATTAAGTGCCTGCGACTTCTTGCCGTTGATGGTAACTGGCCAGTCGGCAATTACAATCTTTGAGAACTTGTAACCATCGGACTGTGGATCATCGGGCTCGTAAAACCTAACCGAATCGGTGACTTCAAAATGCTGGCTTTTTACCTGCACTTTTGTCGCGCCTTGAGCACACAAGGCAACAAGAATCATTGCGATAACAAATAATTTTTTCATAGCTTTATTAATTTAATGAGTTAGAAAATGTCTTATTTTAGTGAAAATTTAATTGACTTTTCTTGCACAAAAGTAGAAAAAATGTGCGATATCAACAAAAAAACAAATCAAAAAGCCAAAAAATGTTGGAAAAATCGTCATTAATACTAGTTAAAAACACTACACACGAATTTTGGACTACTTTTTTAGAGTTTTTTACCTTTCTCACATTTGAAAACGTGACTAACTTTGCATCGCATAATAATTAGGACAGCAATATTATATTGCACTTTTCTATACAGATTCTATTCATAAATTTAAAGTCCCACTCGTGAGAGCCGGGCTTTTTTTAATGCAGAATGCGGAATGAAGAATTGGTTGCGCCTGTGGTGTCTGGCGTAGGCGTTGTTGGAGTATTGCGCCGCAGTTTGGCGTTCAAAAAACTGATAAATGACAACTGATAACTGACAACTTTTTACTACCTTTGCACCCAGAAGTGAAATTGACACAGTTATGATACGTTTTTTGAGAAATATCACCATTATTATAATTACACTGGTTGCCGCTTGGGGGCATGTTTGGGCGCAGAATGACACACTTCGCCTCGCCGGTAACACTGGAAGAAGCTCTCTCTCTCTCTCTGATTCGCTTGATGACATTCAAGTGAGCCTTATCACCTTTTATCCTGGCGATGAGATTTTTGAGGTCTTTGGGCACTCCGAAATCCTAGTGACTGACGCGAAAAATGCCTATTTTTTTAATTATGGTGTCTTCGACTTCAACTCGCCAAATTTCCTCGGCCGATACATCATGGGCGAGACCGACTATATGTGCGCCCTCATGCCGCCTGCTGTTGACGGCGGCGTTAGGCAAGGGCGCAAGATGATAAAACAGGATCTTAACCTTACTTCTGAACAGGCGCGTCAGGTGCTCGATATGCTGCTGACCAATGCGCGGCGCGAGAACTGTGTGTATCGTTACCGTCACTTTAGCGACAACTGCTCCACACGTCCGCGCGACATAATAGAGAAGGCTATTGGTCAAGAGATTGACTATTCCAAGTGTGACTACATAGTGGGCACGACTCTGCGACAAATCATGTCGCACTACACCCATAACTATCCTTGGGAGCAGTTCGGCATAGATTTGGTGCTTGGAGCGGCTTGCGACACTGTGGTTGACGCACGCACCCAGACTTTCGTGCCACTCTTTTTGATGAACGCTCTCAACATGGTGGAGGTGGACAGCGGTAACGGTCCCGAGAAACTCGTGAAAGACACAAAAGTGGTGATGGAAGGCGATGATGACGGTCTCGTGCTGCCTCCTACGCCCTGGTATTTACACCCGCTTACCATTGCTTTCTTGTTGCTGCTGATCACAGTGTTAGTCTCCCGAAAAGATTGGAGAAAACATGAAGTGTCGCGATGGTTTGACACAGTGCTCTTCATTATCGCCGGACTTGCGGGATGCATTATCTTCTTTGTGGAGTTCATCTCCACCCATGAGGCAGTGATGCCCAACTATAATATCCTGTGGCTGCATCCTCTGCTGCTGGCACTTGCCGTCTTGCCATGGATTAAAAAGGCTGCGAAATCGCTGCGCTGGGCACACTTCATCAACATCGCCCTAATCGCCACTATGGCGGTGGTGTGGATTAGCGGCTTACAAGTTGCCAACACCGCATTCTACCCCCTAATCGCCGCACTCCTGCTGAGGTCGATTATAAACGTGAGAAAATAAAAAACTGACGACTAGCAACTGAAAACTTTTTCGTATCGTTAGCTGTCGGCCAAAGATTGGCTGTGGAAATAAAAATCAAAAAATGTGTTTTTGATTTTGTATTTCACTCGACTTGCACTATCTTTGCAATTTGTTATGGATTTGGCATAGTTTTTGCTGCAATCTATATTCTACATTGTAAATAAAAACAACAATTATAAAATATGTCATTAAATACTTTTTTGAAGTCCATCTTCGGCAACAAGAGTGATCGCGACCTGAAGAAGCTTATGCCAATAGTGCGTGAAATTCAGGCTGTTTATCCCAAAATAGAGCAGTTGTCGAACGATGAGTTGCGCGCTCGTAGCGCTGCAATCCGACAGGAGATTCAAGATTATGTACAACCACAGCGCGACGAGATTGCAGCTATCAAAGCTGAAATCGAGACGTTAGATTATGAGGAAAGAGAGCCGCTGTGGGGTAAAGTTGACAAACTGGAGAATGAAGTGCTTGACCGCATCGAGGAGAAGCTCAACGATGTGCTGCCCGAGGTGTTTGCCATTGTTAAGGAAACCGCTCGACGCTTCACTGAAAACGAGCAGATTGTGGTGACTGCCACCGATTTCGACCGCAAGCTGGCTGCCGACGGCCACGATTTCCTTGAGGTTGATGGTGACAAAGCCACCTACTTCAATACCTGGGAAGCCGGCGGCAATGAGATGACCTGGAACATGATTCACTACGACGTGCAGTTGATTGGTGGCTCAGTGCTCCATCAAGGTAAGATTGCCGAGATGGCTACTGGTGAGGGTAAGACCCTCGTCGCCACTCTGCCTGTGTTCCTTAATGCTCTTGCTGGCTGTGGTGTTCACGTGGTTACTGTCAACGACTATTTGGCAAAACGTGACTCGGAGTGGATGGGTCCGCTTTATATGTTCCATGGTCTTAGTGTGGCATGTATCGATAAGACCGAGCCTAATAGCGAGGAACGCCGTGCTGCCTATAACTGCGACATCACCTTCGGTACAAACAGTGAGTTTGGCTTCGACTACCTTCGCGACAATATGTCGATGAGTCCCGAAGAGCTCGTGCAGCGTCCTCACCACTTTGCCATCGTCGATGAGGTGGACTCGGTGCTTATTGATGACGCCCGTACTCCATTGATTATCTCAGGTCCTGTGCCACGTGGCGAGGATCAGATGTTTGACGAGTACAAGCCCAATGTGGAGCGTGTTTACGAGGCTCAGCGCCGCCTTGTCACCCAGCTTTTGAGTGATGCCCGCCGCCTGATGGCAAGCGAGGACAAAGAGCAGGTGAAAGAAGGCACATTGCTCTTGTTCCGTGCCTTCAAGGGTCTGCCCAAATACAAGCCTCTCATCAAGTTCCTCTCGCAAGAGGGCGTGAAGCAACAGATGCTCAAGACCGAGGCATTCTATATGCAAGACAACAACCGTGAGATGCACGTTGTGACCGATCCTCTCTACTTCATTATCGAGGAGCAGAACAACACCGTGGAACTTACCGATAACGGTATCGACGTGCTTACACGAGGTACCGACGACCCCAAATTCTTCGTCTTGCCCGATATCGCCACTGAACTCTCGCAGGTGTCGAATGAGCCTCTTACTGAGGAAGAGAAATTATCGAAGAAAGACGAGTTGCTGCAGAACTACTCTGTAAAAGCCGAGCGCGTGCATACCGTCACCCAGTTGCTCAAGGCCTACACCCTCTTCAACCGCGACGATGAGTATATCGTTGACGAGGAAGGCAAGGTAAAAATCGTGGACGAGCAGACTGGCCGTATCATGGAGGGCCGCCGCTATAGCGATGGCTTGCACCAGGCAATCGAGGCTAAGGAGGGCGTGAAAGTGGAAGCTGCCACACAGACCTTCGCAACTATCACCCTGCAGAACTACTTCCGCATGTATCACAAGTTGGCTGGTATGACCGGTACCGCTATGACCGAGGCTGGTGAGTTCTGGGAAATTTATAAACTCGATGTTGTGAATATCCCCACCAACCGTCCTGTTATCCGCAAGGACCAACCCGACCGCGTGTTCAAGACCGAGAAGGAGAAGTTCAACGCAGTAATCGAGGAAATCGTCAAGATGCGCGATATGGGACGACCTACTCTGGTAGGTACCACTTCGGTGGAAATCTCAGAGCGACTGAGCCGTCAGCTGAGTCTGCGACACATCGAGCATAATGTGCTCAACGCCAAGCTTCACCAAAAGGAGGCCGACATCGTGGCACAAGCCGGACGTCAGGTCAACGGCAAGGGTGTCGTGACCATCGCCACCAACATGGCAGGTCGTGGTACCGATATCAAGCTTACCCCTGAGGTTAAGGAGGCTGGTGGTCTCGCCATCATCGGTACCGAGCGCCACGAATCTCGCCGCGTTGATAATCAGCTGCGTGGTCGTGCCGGTCATCAAGGTGACCCAGGTAGTTCAGTGTTCTTCGTCTCGTTTGAGGACAAGGTTATGCGTCTGTTTGCCAGCGAGCGCGTAGTGCGCCTGCTCGACCGCTTGGGTCTTCACGATGGCGAGATGATTGAGTCGCCAATGGTAACCAAGAGTATCGAGAATGCCCAGAAGCGCGTTGAAGAGAACAACTTCGGTATCCGTAAGCACACTCTCGAGTATGACGACGTGATGAACTATCAGCGTAATGCAATTTACACCCGTCGTCACCACGCTCTGCTGGGTGAGCGCATTGGTATCGATATCATCAACACTCTTTACGACAGCATTGAGGAAACTGTAAATAAGTTTGACCCATCGTCTTATGAGGATTTGAAGATGCAAGTGCTCTCACTCTATGCCATCGAGCCTCCATTTGACGAGACGCAATTCCGCAAACAAGACTCACAGAAGAGCATTGACCAACTCTTTGAAGCGGTGATGGAGTCTTTCAAGCGCAAGACTGAGCGACTCTCGGAGGTTGCTAATCCAGTAATTCAGAGTATATGTGAGCGACAGATGGGCGAAGGCGCTCCCGAGCCTCACGGCAAGATGCGTGTGCCAATCACCGACGGTAAGCGCACCTACGGTATCGTAATCGACCTCAAGGAGGCTTACGAGACTCAGAGCAAGAACATAGCCAAAGAATGGCAGAAAGCTATTTTGCTGCTCACTATCGACGAGAAGTGGAAGGTGCATCTGCGTGATCTAGACCAACTTCGACAGAGTGTGCAGAATGCCAGCTACGAGCAGAAAGACCCATTGGTAATCTATAAACTCGAGTCGTTCAATCTGTTCAAGGATATGCTTGCCGACCTGAACGACAAGGCCATCTCTTCTCTCATGCGTGGACAGATTCCAACTCAGGAGGGCAATCCTGAGGTGAGCAGAGCTCAGGAGCAGCGTCGCCAGCGTCAGAACTATAGCGAGGGACGCGGAGATGCTGTGGCAGCCGCAGCAGCCGCACAGCGTCAAGCCGGTTTGAGCGCCAGCCAAGCAGGACGTGGTCCAGTGGCTCCTATCCGCAACGAGGGTCCAAAGATTGGTCGCAACGATCCATGCCCCTGCGGCAGTGGCAAGAAATACAAGAACTGCCACGGACGAGTTTAAGAATTAATGCATAATTCATAATGCATAATGCACAATTGAGCTGCGCCGAAATAATGCGGAATGCGGAATGCAGAATGCAAAATGCAGAATGGGCTGCGCCGTGATAATGCAGAAAACAATAATCCCATTGGGCTTGAATGCTCAATGGGATTATTTCATATCTATATTTTACTAACTACTTATCTATATAACTTTTTGGTGGTTTTGTTGCCTTGCTTCTCAATCACGATACCAGGCTGTGGACCATTAAGTTTGCGGCCATTGATGTCATAATACTCAATTGATGAAGGCTCAATGTCGATGTCACTAATCGATGTCCATGTCTTCTTGTTGTAAGGGAATGTGATTACAAGATAAAAGTCATCTTGATCATAATTACCGCTCGAAGGCATAAGTTGTGTAAAGTGATAGGTTACGGTTATATTTTGCTCATCATCATCCCGATAAAGTCTAACCTCTGAATGAACAACTATATCATAAGCTGTCTTGCCAATATTTATCGATGATTGAGTTTCGGGACTTGTACTCTGCTGTTGTGGGTATTCGTTGTCACATTGCTGTGTGACATCAAACTCCTCCTCAAATTTTTCTATTACAATGTCGCAACAGAACCAACATTCACTCAAATAAACATTCTTTAATGTCAAATTATAAGGCTTACGAAAAATCGTTACCGCCTTCTCAAGAAGTTGTGAATTGCTATTATTGATGTATGACTCAGGAATAGTAATATAATCCGTATCATAATCACTTGCATAACTCAAAACAGAGCACAAACCCATAATAGCCACTAAAATGGCGCATTTAAATCTTTTCATCATGTTATAAATAAAATTTTAGGCTTACTCCCTTCTACGGTTTGTGCGGTTTAAAAAATAAAAATACCAAAAAATAAATTACCTACTGAAATTAGACTGCAAAATTAGGTAGTGGTTACATCACTGAATATGATA
>JAFZUL010000007.1 GCA_017618355.1 Muribaculaceae bacterium | reverse complement strand
TAGGTGCTGATTGTACCGTCTTGCAGGTCATTGATCAGCTCAATCTTATAGGTTTGGCCTGTGTCTCCGAAGAACTTGAGCGCATCTGCCTTCGAAATGTCTGCACGCACCACAGCCTCTTTCTTGGCAACAAGTTCGGCCATCTTCTTCTCAATCTTTGGGAAATCGGCTTGAGTAATCTCATTCTCTCCGGGATCGATGTCATAGTAGAAGCCGTTCTCAATAGCAGGGCCAATACCAAACTGCACGCCTGGATAAAGTTCTTGCAATGCTTCGGCTAGAAGATGTGCCGATGTGTGCCAAAAAGCGTGCTTGCCTTCGGGGTCTTCCCACTTGAACAGTTTTATCTCTCCGTCGTTACAAATTGGTCGAGATATATCCCATTCTACGTCATTGATGCTGGCAGCCAGCACGTTGCGTGCCAGCCCAGAGCTGATGCTCTCAGCAACCTGCAGTGGAGTTACCCCACTCTCATACTCTCTTACACTTCCGTCAGGAAATTTAATGTTAATCATATAAATACTATTGAATTTGTGTTAATACTTGTGCCATACAAAAGCACGTTCTAAAAACCAAGCCGCAAAGGTACAAAAAAGTTTTTAGTTATCAGTGATTTGTTGTCAGTTTTTTCAATTTCAATGCAAAAATGTTAATGCAAATGGACAATAGGGAAATTTTCAAGAGTTGTGGTCTTCGACTTTTTATAAAAAAACGATAATTTTGGGTAAATGAACCAAGAAAACTTTTGGAGTTTTAAAAGTTTTTTACGTACTTTGCAGCGATTATTTATACGAAAAATCAAACTGAATTAATAATCTCCTATATCATATGGTTTTATGAATTTAAGAGAGAAAATTTTAAAAAATTCCATGCACTTGATGATGCGCATCGGTCCCCAGTCGGTGACGATGGATATGGTGGCGCGTGATTGCGGCATCTCGAAGCGCACGCTCTATGAGACATTTCCCAACAAGCACAACCTCATCAGCGATGTCATCAAGTACAATCGGCAGCAAACTAATGAGAAGTTCACTCAAATTTTTGAACAATCGGCCAACAACTTCGAAGCTCTTTTGGGTGTATATACTGTAGTACGAGAGTTCATCCAGAAGGTATCACCAGCATTTCTTGCCGATATCAAGCGACTATATCCCGAGGCGTTTGATGAATATAAGGCTCAAGAGATTGACCACATCCTGTCGCTGGCTCGCATCATCAAGAAAGCCAAAGACGAAGGCTTGGTGCTTCCTGGTATCAAGTGCAAGATTGCTGCTGTTGTCTTCAACAACAACATGAAGACCCTGCACCACATGCAGGATTTCCCGTTTCCTGAATACACTGCCGCCGAGGTCTTCGATGGAGCCTTCCTCAACTTTATGCGCGGCATAGCAACCGCTCAGGGACAAGAAATAATTGAGAACTTTGTGATAAAGAATCTCCTCAAGAAAGAAGAAAACTAATAAGAATTTATAATATGTATTTGAAAAAGTTATTTAAAATTGCATTTGTGGCTGTTGTTATGACAGCAACATCTTATGCGGGTGCCGAGACGCTTAACGTGACGCTCGATGACTGCATCCGCATCGCTCTTAGCGACAACCCCTCGATTATTGTCGCCGACATGGAGATTCAACGTGTGGATTATTCCAAGAAAGAGACACTGGGGCAGCTGTTCCCTAACATTGACTTCTCTGCCAGCTATTCTCGAACCCTTGCAAAGCAAACATTTGTGATGGGAGAGCAGAGAATCAAGGTGGGTACCGACAACTCTCACAGTGTGGGATTTAGCGGCTCGTTACCCATCATTGTGCCGGCATTGTGGAAATCGATTAAACTTAGCGACAACCAGATTCTCCAAAACATTGAAAATGCTCGCTCGTCGAGGCTTTCACTTGTCAATCAAGTCAAAAATGCTTATTATGCATTGTTGCTTGCTCGCGACAGCAAACGGGTGATAGAATCCAATCACGAGACAGCGCTGCTCACCGCCGAAATCTTCAAGAAACAATTTGAGATAGGAGTGGCAAGTGAGTATGACATGACGCGCGCACGTGTGGCAGCCACTACTCTTGAGCCATCGATTCTTGATGCTCAAAACTCTATTGACGCATTAAAACTCCAGTTAAAAGTGCTCATGGGCATGGATGCCAATGTTGACATCGAGCCTAGCGAGACGCTTGATAGCTACAAGGCGATGATGTATGACTACACCATGAGTGTTGACACTTCGATTGTCAACAACCCCAGCCTCAGGCTACTTGACCTGCAGACTGACTATATGAAAAAAGCGCTTGACACTCAAAAAATGTCATGGTTCCCAAATCTTTATGGAACTATTAATTATATGTGGAACTCGATGAGTAACGGCAGTCCTTTCAAGAACTTCAACTGGAGCCCTTACTCACAAGCCGCATTGTCACTGTCGTGGAACTTGTTCTCGGGAGGACAGCGCTATTTCAAGCAGAAAGAGGCCGAGATTGCTGTCAGCGAGATGAAATGGCAACGCGAGAACCTTACTCGCACTCTCAACTCGCAAGTAGAGACACAACTCAACAACATCAAGAGCAATCTCAAGCAGATTGAGAGTAATGCCGCTAGCGTGGCACTCGCCGAGAAGAGCGACAACATCATGCAAGAAAGCTTCAAACTTGGTGTGGGCACCTTCTTGCAAATCCAAGACACTCAAAACGCGTTGCTTGGCGCACGACTCTCTTACTATCAGGCAATCTACAACCTATTAGTGTCGCAAAGCAACCTCGAACTGATGCTCGGCAATGCGCCATTGGCAAAATATGGAGTTACAAACGAAATAAACAAAACAAATAAATAAAGATGAAAACTTACAAATCATTTACAGCATTAGTGTTAATTGCAGCACTACTTTCCTCTTGCACGGGAAAGAAGGACCAGAAGGGTCCAAATGTCGATGAGGCGCCTATTGTGGATTTGCAAAGCGTTCACAGCGAGGATGTTGCTGAGACTAGCGAGTATACTGCCACAGTAGAGGCTTTCAAGACCAACAACATCTCGTCATCGACAGGCAACCGCATCAAGCGAATCCTTGTTGACGTGGGTAGCAATGTGAGAGCCGGACAGGCAGTAGTTATTCTTGACAATGTGTCGGCAGTGAACCAAGAGAGCGCTATCGCAGGCCAGAGGGCTGGTGTCGAAAATCAGGCCGCAGCACTCGCAAGTCAAGAGGCTGCTCTCAAGAGTGAAGAAATCAACTTAGCAAGGCAAAAGAAAGACCTTGACCGTGCCAAGGAGTTAGTGAAAATAGGTGGCGGAACTCAGCAAGCAGTTGACCAGCTGCAAGCAGCTTACGACGCAGCGCAAGAGTCGCTCAAAGCCCGCAAGCGCGCTTTAGACGCCAGCAAAGCATCGCTCGATGCCAGCCGCTCATCTCTTAATGCCAGTCAGCGCTCTATGCAGACCGTGCAGGAGAACACCGTTCTAACAAGTCCCATCAGTGGCGTGGTCAGCGCTCGCAACTACGATGCCGGCGACCTGCCTATGGGTGCCATTCTCACTGTTCAGCAGATGAACCCGCTCAAGGTCATCGTCAACGTCAATGAGGAGGAGTTCTCCAAGATTAAGAACGGCATGCCGGTAACTG
>JAFZUL010000100.1 GCA_017618355.1 Muribaculaceae bacterium | reverse complement strand
TGAATCAAACAACATCCTTATACTTTTTTACAATTTATCAAACAATCAACCATTGCCTCAGAGATTGAAGATATTCCTAGTTCATCTTCAATCCATCCCCATTGGCCGTTAGGATTGCACTCAAGAAAAACATATTCGCCGTCAGGCCTAACAACGAAGTCAAAACAGCCAAAATTAAGATGTAACTCTCGGAGATATTGTTTACAAAAATTCTCAATAGTCTTTGGCATTGAAATCATCTCATGCCTTAAGCCATAATCGTAACCTTGGCGCCAATCAATTTTCCCTTCATTTTCTTTTTGAGATTGCGAGTCCAATTTACATGCAAAAACATATGGGCCAATCACAGTTGCACGAACCTCATACTCTTTCGGAACATAATTCTCACAAAAGTTAACTGTATTTATTAAAACCCCTTCTGGTTGAGACAGAACCACGTCTTGAGGCACTTTTTTAGCATAGAACTCATAAATCATATCATTTTCACACTTTATGGCTCCTGCTCCTAATGGTTTGAATATGACTTCCTCTGTTTCTTTAGCAACCTCAAGAACACCATCTTTTGTATTAGTAATACAAGTATTCGGAATTGTTATGCCTAATTTTGCTGCTAAACTCAACTGTACCATTTTTGAGTTAGCATATCTATCATGCAAAACACTTCCAATAGAATACCTATCGGAAAGATAACACATTAATGCTTTGCAGAATGCATCTGCTTCTATTAGATTATACTTATTGATATGAGGCAATGACTCACTTCTTAATTCTATAGGAGGTGTTGGGCGTCTAAGCCAAACAGATTTTATTTGTTTTCCACATATGCTTTGGTTGTTAATAATGTTTGTGATTAATAATTCTTCATTATTATTATCGCAATACCAAGAAAAATTATAATCACTCAATATCGAATCAGTATTCAATCTAAAAAACTCGACATTGTTTTTTTGCATCAATTTAATTACAGAAGTAGGATGTGGATCTGGTTTACCCGTAATGATTAATATAATATTTTTATTCTGTGTTTTCATTTATTGTAACTTTTCTCTCTTAAGTTAAAGTTTAACTTTGTTCCCACTTCTATCATATTGTATAATTTTCCGAGATTTGGCGTGATGGCTGTGATGAAAGACGGTGAAAGTCAGTGCATCTAATCGTTATTCAGCCCCCCATAAAAACTTATCAGAAATATCAATACAAGAGGTCTCGTTTTGCCGATAACACCTTATCCATCACTCCAAATCTCAAACACCCATAATTATCCTCATCCGGTTAAGAAAAAATTGCCATGGGAACAATTACTTGCAGTGTTATAGTGCGCAAAGTGAGTTATCCTAATCATCATCAAAATAACGCATTCTGTCTTCTGATCCCCTGGTTCCGTCATATTCGTTACTTGTTTTTTTCGACTGGGTTCCCTTTGCACCATCATCAAAATAGTACGTTACTTGATTCATGTCATCATAAACATAATTGTAACTCATCTTTGACGGGGTGTCACACTTCTTTGGAGTCGTAAGGCTCATTAGAAGAGGAGCACATTCTGTGTTTCTATTTAAAACTCTCATAATTACAATTGTGGGCTTTGGGGTTCAATTAAACTCATTTGATGGTAAAGCCCTTTTTCCAGCCAATGAGTCTTGTAGATCAAATAATTTTATTTATTTGTTTGAAAGATCATAAATCTTATTAGAAAGGATTAAGAGCTCATCCAATTTATTTTCCAAATTTGATAAACATTTGCTCATGTTTTGAATGGCATCTGCCATCTGTTTTTCCTCTCCTGCTTTGGATGGATCTAAAACAATTGGATCAGAGCTGACCAAATGTTTTTCTAAGGGGTGTCGTTGTTCCATCTTTTTGTCTTGATTGTTTTTAAGGTTTTCAATATGCTCTAATTGATTCATAATAATGTTATCATTAAGTTTTTGTGCCTACTCTGTTGCAGGATTTTCGGCTTCCTCCTTATTATGACTCACAAATATAAATAATGTATTTTTAAGTGTGCTGGTTCAAATTGATTCAAATTTTGCACGGAGTTATTTGAACCGTTTTGACTCATTTTGAACCAGTTTTTTTAACAGGTATTAGACAAAAGAACATAAGGCTGATGCCGCGGATTAAATAAACCACAGATTAAACAGATTAAACAAATGGCTGACGCCGCGAGAATGTAAAACGATTAGAAACGATTATGTCCTTATGTCTTTATGTCTATAAAAATATATGTCCTTATGTTCTTATGTCAAAAAAAGCGTGAGCCGGGTTGTGTTATTCGCATATTTCGCATAATTCGCCGTCTGTTTTTCTTGGTCAAATTGAGTCAAATTTTATAATGTATAGTTTTTATTATAAAAGATGTGGTCTAGAAGTTATAAAATTATTACTTTTGCAGAAAATACCTCTTACTCTTATGGAAGCAAATGAAAAGTATGTGAAGCTACTCATCAGTGATGTGGAAATCCGTGTAGGTCGTGGCATATTGTCGCCCAAAGACTTCAGCTATCTTCACGAGGTTATATCTAATGAGTTAAATGAACATATAAGCGTATCAACGCTAAAGAGACTGTGGGGCTACTCAAAATATCTGTCAAGACCAAGCGTCAGCATCCTGTCAACTTTGTGCCGACTGGTAGGTTATCGTGACTGGGAAGACTACAAATCTAACCGAGAAACTGATGACAATAAGCCAAGTGCTGAGGTTGTAGGCGACAAAATCACGGTAGAGACCGACCTTGAGGTTGGGACACGCCTGCGCCTGACGTGGTCGCCACAACGCGTTTGCGACGTGGTTTACCACGGTGACAACGAGTTTGAGGTCAAAGAATCGAGAAACACAGGCATCAAAGCCGGCGACTGGTTCAACTGCAGCCTTATCGTTGCGGGCGAACCGCTATGGCTTAACAACCTGCGTCAGTATGGCAAATCTCCAGTAGCTTATGTATGCGGCAAGCAGGGTGGCGTGCAGTTTGAGATACTTGAAAAAACTTAATATTAGTTTTTAGTTATTAGTTTTCAGTTATTATATTTGAACGACTTAAACTATTATTTTGGGCGTTAACAGCAGCACACATAACAGCCAAGTGTCGGGCATAGTGCCCGATGACTACGAGGGTATTGAATCGCAGTTCACTCAAGTTAGCGAGCTGCCTTCATTAAGCCACTGTCGCCTTGTGAAAGCTATGCGCTATGGACGCTGGCATGTACTTAAAGGCTTGAAATCAGAATATTCCCACGATTTGGCTCACACCCAGCGTTTGCGTAAGGAATTTGAGCTGATGATGCGCCTGTCGCATTCTGGAGTGCTACAAGCTTATGACTTCGAGCGACATTGCACCAACAAAGACGTCGGCATGGACACCTTCATCGTGATGGAATATGTAGAAGGTGACACACTAGACCATTGGCTAGAGTCAAATCCAAACAAGTCGCAACGCCGCCGCGTGGCTCATGAGTTGCTCGATGCAGTGGAATATATTCACAAGCAGGGCATAGTGCATCGTGACTTGAAGCCTGAGAATATCATGATTACCAGCAATGGCGCAAATGTGAAGGTTATCGACTTCGGGCTTGCCGATAACGACAGCTATGCCTTGTTCAAGAATCCAGCCGGCACCGAGCAGTATATGGCTCCAGAGCAGATGAACACCAGCACTCCCGACCAGCGTAACGATATCTATAGTCTTGGCCTTATCCTTCAACAACTGAGACTCGGGTGGCTCTATAAGAGTCCCATCGCACGATGCCTACAGCCAATAGGCAAGCGTTACCAATGTGTAGAGGAACTTAAGAACAATCTGCATAGGCGTTCTCGTCGTTTCCGCACAGCAGCCATTTCTTCGGCCATTGCACTCACCGTGGGGCTGAGTGCAAGTATCGCCGCAATAATTGCCAGCAGACAAATCCCAATAGGTCAAAACAACAACATTCTAGTGGACTCTTTGAAGCATCAGTTGGAAAACACCGAGATGAAAGTCGGGCAAAGCCAACTGGGGTATGACAGCTTGCATCATCAGCTCACAGGCATGAACGATAGCATGGCATTGGTCAATGCAACAAACCAACAATTGCGCAGTGAGCTGGCAGAGCGTGATGCTCGACAGAAAGTAATTCAGCAAGCTATAGCCGAAGGGATAAGAAGAATTGATGCGATGAACGCTTCGACACATCTCAAACAACACGTGGACACATTATCAAGCAGCAAATACCTGTGGGTGGATTGGCACTATCTAAGCCAGCGTGGGCGCTCGAAGGCTCTGCCTGATTATATGCTAGAGATTCGTGACAAATTCAGCATCAAGGAATTGTCAGAAATACAATATGCTCTTGAAGAACACTGCAACCACTATGAGAGCAGCCTGCAAAGCAGTATACAGCAAAAAGGTGCCTGGATTTATAATGAGAACAAAGTTATAGCAAACTGATTACTTCGACTGAAGGCCACGCCTAAGTGCATCAATTTCAACTTCAAGCCGTCGGACATGTTCTCGAGCCTGTTGAAGCTCATTTTCCAGTTGACCAAGGCGACTCTCAAACACACTGTTATTGAGCTGGTCGTCAGTAGGCATCTCTGATTGTATTGTTTGAAAATTCTTCCAGCCTGGTGCATTTCGGTAAACGTCTTCGCAGCCTGGTGGAACCACCAGCACAACAGCCTGCGCATGATAAGACTCAAAAATATCGTTGAACTTACCACCATAGAATGGGTGATTGTCCTCCATTTTAAAAGGAACTGGGTTAGGATTAATCAGCACACGCAAATTTGGACAATTGTGGAAAGCACCACGCATAATTAGGCCAACTGATTTACCAAGCATGACTGTTTTAAGGTTTCGACAGCCATCGAAGGCTCTTGGTCCAATTTCCCATACAGGGTAACTGCGCCCGTTTACGGTGATGAAATCGGGAATCTCAACTTCTGTAATCGACCTGTCGAGACAAGTGTCGAGCGCCATTCCTGGTGCGTCCCAGTTACTATATAGAAATATCCCTTGCTGAAATCGCGCTATTTTCCCTTGTGCGAGCGCCGAAAAGACGCAAATCAGGAAGGCTATTGACATTATTAAACGAGAACGAGACATAAATGAATTGATTAATCGAAGACAAAGGTAAAAAAAGAACTCTAAATTATGGCTAATTTGATGTGTTTTTTTGAAAAAAAGTTGTAAAATGCTTGCTGGTTGGGATTTTTTTTGTACCTTTGCCCCGCAATTTTGCGAAAATTTTTAAATTATTAAACAATGTACTTAGATCAAGAGAAGAAAAAAGAGATCTTTGGCACCTACGGCAAAAGCAATACTGATACTGGCTCACCTGAAGCTCAGATAGCATTATTCTCATACCGTATTGCCCACTTGACCGAGCATTTGAAGGTCAACAAGAAGGATCATACGACTCAACGTGCACTTAAGATGCTTGTAGGTAAGCGTCGCCGTCTGCTGGATTATCTTATCCGAACCGACATTAACCGCTACCGTGCTATCATTGCCAAGAAGGAGCTTGGCATCCGCAAGTAATCACTTGCATTGAGAGACGTAAGTGTGAAGCCCCTGCAATAGAAGAAGTATTGCAGGGACTTTTGTTTTCTTGAAACTGACGAAACAATTGACTAAAGCAACAGAATTATGAGACGCATATTCATTATACTAGCAATTGTCGTTTGCGCACTGCGAGCCGGGGCACAAAGTGATCTGATGGAGGGAGACCTACTATTCGCCTACAGCACCACAACGGGCCGCGCCATCAGCGAGGCAACGGTGCACGACGCCACTGCCCTACCCATCTATCATGTGGCGATTGCCACGTGGGTGAGCGGCAGGCTATATGCCCTTGAGGCGATAGATGAAGGAGTGGTGCTCACTCCTTACGACAGATTTCTGGAACGCACCATGAGCAAGGGAGGCATGGCGATAGGACGACTGCACGACCGAAGCGGCATCGACCAAAGCGTGAGCAACGCCATGGAGCACCTAGGCAAATCCTACGATGACCTTTACATGATTGACACACAAGAGATTTATTGCAGCGAACTTGTGCAGTTGAGCTACGTGAACGGCAAGGGGCAACGCCTGTTTCCGCTAATCAACATGTCGTTCCACGACAGCAACGGCCGAATCCTCGACTACTGGCGAGAACACTATTCAAAACATGGCATGGCTGTTCCCGAAGGCGCCCTCGGCACCAACCCAGCCCAAATCGCTAATGACCCAGCGGTAGAACTCCTAAAAATACAATAAAATCGGCAAAAAGGGTCGGTTCCTTTTTGCCGATTTTTGTCTAAAAGCCCTACTCTAAAGTGCGGCTAAGAATTTCTCTACATCAAGTGCCGCGCGGCAACCGGTTCCTGCCGCTGCCACTGCTTGACGATAACGCGGGTCAGCGACGTCACCTGCGGCAAATACGCCCTCCACACTCGTGGCGGTAGAAATCTTATCGGTCACAATGTAACCCTGCTCATCAAGTTCGAGTTGTCCATTTAAGAAAGCGGTGTTTGGCTGATGGCCAATGGCAAGGAAAAAGCCGTCGATGGCGATGTCAAATTTTTCCTCTTTATCAGTGCCTTTATATTTAATAAGGTGTGCGCCCTCTACCCCATTCTCTCCGAAGAGTCCCAGAGTGTTGGTGTTGAACAGAATCTCGATATTCTCTTTCTCCTTCACGCGCTGCTGCATCGCGGCGCTGGCACGCAGATAGTCCTTACGCACAATCATATACACCTTGCTAGCCAAGTTGCTCAGGTAGTGTGCCTCCTCGCAGGCAGTGTCGCCACCGCCCACCACGGCAACAACCCTCTTGCGATAGAAGAATCCGTCGCAAGTGGCACAAGCGCTCACGCCCTGACCAGCATATTTTTTCTCATCGTCAAGACCGAGGTACTTTGCCGAAGCGCCAGTTGCGACTATCACGGTGTCGGCCTCGATGGTCTCGCCACCGTCGAGAGTGGCGACGAAAGGCCGTTTGCTCAGGTCCACACTCTGCACAAATCCCGAGCGCACATCGGCACCCACATTCACCGCCTGCTCGCGCATCTTAGCCATCAGGTCATAGCCCTCAACTCCCGTAGGGAACCCAGGGAAATTCTCGATGGTGGTGGTGGTTGTCAACTGTCCGCCTGGCTGCAGACCCTCAAAAAGCACATTTTTCACATTGGCACGGGCAGTATAAATCGCTGCAGTGTATCCCGCTGGCCCCGAACCGATTATCAGACATTGAACTTTTTCCATATATTATTTATAAAACGAGTAAACAAGGCAATAATAGTTGCAGTGCTCTAATATCACATTTCACCTCAAATCCACCACTTCGGTGCCCGCGGGGACTTGGCTTTTGTCGAACTCGAAGGTACTAGCCGAGACGCTAGCGTTGCGGTTGTAGTTGCTGATGGTGATGGTCGCCTTTGTGCCGTTGGTCTGCACTATCTCGGCCTTGCTGATAAGCCAGGTTGAAGTGGATACAGTCACTAGAAGGTGCTTCACGTTGCTCTTCTTCTTGGGCGTGAAACGCAGAGTGTAAGTGCCGTTTCCCTTACCACCTTTCGACACGATGTAAGTGCTCTTGAAGTTCTGCGCCACGCTATATGGGTTTGTCATCTGCAGGTCATCTGCAGTAGGCGTGGTGATGTTCACCTCATCGGTAGCGGTGGAATAAGACCACATGGTGGTGCCGTTATACCAACATTTCACGTCATTAGCCAAAAGCCTGAACTTCTTGCCGCTCATCACTAACGTACCGCTAGAATTGCCCTGCGACGATGTCATCACATAGCTGGCACTAATGGCGTTACTTGACTTCATAGCCCCCAACACCTTGTCAACAACACTCGATGGCGACTGCGCGCTGGCACTAGCCATCACTATCAATGATAATATCAATAAAACTGTTTTTCTCATATCTTTTTTCTTCCTTAGACCCAAAACGAGGCTGTGAGGTTTAAATCCAAGAAACTGCGGTTGCAACCATTAACTAATTAGAACAACTGGTCCAAGTCAGCGGGATCCATTAACACCTTACGGGGCTTGCCACCACTGGCGGGGCCCACGATGCCTGCTGCTTCGAGTTGGTCCATGATGCGGCCTGCGCGATTGTAACCAATGTTGTAGCTGCGCTGCAACGACGAGGTCGATGCCATATCCTTTTGCACTACCAAGCGAGCGATTTCCTCAAAGAGTGGGTCGCGGTCGTTACCACCTCCGGCACCAGCCGACATACCACCAGCGTCAAATCCACCACCTATTTCACCTTCATAGTCGGGAAGGATGTAAGGTTGCTCATGGCTTACCTCGGTATCGGCATCTTCCTGCTCCTTGATATAGTAGCAGATGTTCACAATCTCGGGAGTATCAATAAATGGACATTGCAGACGGGTAATCTCGCCATTTGCCGAGAACAGCATATCACCACGGCCAATAAGTTGCTGAGCACCAGGACGGTCGAGGATGATGCGGCTATCCACAAGCTGCGACACGCGGAAAGCGATACGGCCAGGGAAGTTGGCCTTGATAAGACCAGTAATTACATTTGACGAGGGTCGCTGAGTGGCAATAATCATGTGGATGCCCACGGCACGCGCCTTTTGAGCGATGCGCACGATAGGTGTCTCCACTTCTTTGCCAGCGGTCATAATCAGGTCGCTAAACTCATCCACAATCACCACAATGTAAGGCATATACTGGTAGAACTCACCCTTTTCGTTCATCTTGTGACGCAGCTCCTTGCGCCAGCGCTTGTTGTAGTCCTCTAGCTTGCGCTCTCCCACTTCCTCAAGCACCAGGTAGCGGTTCTCCATCTCCTGAACGAGGGAGTTAAGTGTTTGCACCACTTTAGCGGTATCGGTGATGATAGCCTTGTCCTCGCCTTCGACCTTGGCAAAAAAGTACTTCTCGAGTGAGGCATAGAGGCTGAACTCCACCTTCTTGGGGTCAACAAGCACAAACTTCAATTCGCTTGGTCCCTTCTTATAGAGTAATGAAGCGATGATTGCATTCAGTCCCACCGACTTACCTTGTCCCGTAGCACCTGCAACGAGCAGGTGAGGCATCTTAGTAAGGTCGGCTACAAACACGTCATTGCTCACCGTACTGCCGAGCACCATAGGCAAAGCGGCCTTGCTTTCCTGAAATGCGCGCGAAGCGATGGCCTCACGCATAGGCACCACTTGCGGGTCGTGGTTAGGCACCTCAATACCAATAGTGCCACGGCCAGGCATAGGCGCAATGATGCGGATGCCTAGAGCCGCAAGGCTCAAAGCGATATCGTCCTCAAGGTTGCGAATCTTGCTGATGCGCACACCTTCCTCGGGCACTATCTCAAAGAGGGTCACTGTGGGACCCACATGGGCGATAATGGTCTTGATAGCAATGCCATATTGTCCCAGCGTCTCGACGATGCGGCGCTTGTTGGCCTCTTGCTCGGCAACATCCACATTATCAACGTTGGTCTTAAGGTCGGCAAGCAGATCAAGAGTCGGGAAACGGTAGTGCATATACTCGCCCGTTGGATCACCAGGATTGGTGATGCCCTTAGCACGTTCTATTTTATTGGCTTTCTCTATCGTCATTTCTGGTTCCTTGTCGCCAGAGCCTGACTTGCGTGAGATGCGTCGTTGTTCCTTCTTCTCCTTGACAGGCTCTTCCTCGCGCTTGTCTTGACCACGACGTGAGCGAACAGGCGCTGCCTCACTGTGCTCGTCGCCCATAAATTCGGCTAACTCGGCATTCATTTCCGTGCTGCCGTCGGCAACATCCTTGCCAAGATGCGGCACATGCAACTTCTTGACTTTCTTTACGGTATTTATCACGTCAAGAATAAGTTGGTAGCATATCAATACCCACAGAACCAACAGAATGAGGTTTACAGCTATCATTCCGGGCAAACCTACCAGGCCGTAAAGCCACTGATTGGCATAATGCCCCAAGTCACCGCCAGGCCTGAAATAAGAGAACCCGGCAAAGAAGGTGCAAGCCGACACCACCATCGAGAAGGTAAGGATACTATAAAGCGACGTGAAGGTGTAAGGGTAGAAATTGGTGCGGCGACGGCGCATTATCCTCAAACCGATGACAAAGCACCACAGCACGATGATAAACGCTGCATAACCCACACCATTGTGAATGAAAAACTCGGCTGTGGAGGCCCCTATCGACCCGCCCAGATTTTTCACCACAGGTGCTGCCTCGGCAGGATCGACAGCCGATTTCATGTTCTGCTCGGTCATGTTGACAATCTCGCCAGCGTTCTGACCTATAGAGCCGCCATACACCTTTCCCTGGTCGGCGCCACCTGAAAACAGCACAAATGACAAGAAAGTGATCAATAAATACACTCCCAAAATCATCAGAATCACACCAATCGCAAATCGGGTGCGATCATGGCTGAAGAAATTGACGAATCGCTTCCATGCCGAAACGTTCTCAACCTCCTCGCGCTTTTTCTTCTCTTCTTGTTTCTTCTTCGAGCGTTCTTTAATCGCCGACGTATCGACGCCTTGCTCCACATACATTTGACTTTCTTTACTCATTTTTTCATTTCATTCAGCCCCCTCGTGGGGCAATTTTTCAATATACTCGTTAATTATTTAATCTCTCTTCCAAAAACTCGGCGTGAGCAATGCCAAGACCGTGAACACCTCAAGACGACCAATCATCATCTCAATTGCCAGTAGCCACTTGCACACACCAGGTATCACGGCAAACTTGTCGGGGCCGCCAGTCATCTCGCCATAACCAAAACCTATGTTACTTATAGCCGACAGCGAATTGAAAAACGCATCAAAGGCCGGCATGCCAAACAAGGTGAGAATCACAGCCATAAATACCAACACTGCCACATAAATCGACAGGAACGCCAGAACCTTCTCCACAATAACATGTGGCACTGACTTGCCGTCAAGGCGCACCGATGTCACGGCATTGCTGTGGACCACTTTATACAACTCGTTCTTGATGTTCTTCAGCAAGACTACAAAGCGGTCAATCTTGGCACCACCAGCGGTAGAACCTGCCATACCACCAAAGAACATAAGCAGCATCAAGAAAAAGAAGATAAACTCGCCTTCATGCTCATAGTCGTAGGTAGCAAAACCCGTTGATGTTATAGCCGATATGGTGTCAAACACTGAGAGCACCAAAGCGTAGTCCCATTCCTCGACAAAGCCCATATAAATGATGCGAGCAAACACCACCACCGAGCCGAAAATAATTACAAAGAAATACCACTTAAGTGTGTCACTGCGCTTGAACTCTCCGAACCTGCCACGCACCACCACGTTGTAGATGATGGTGAAATTGATACCACACACCAACATGAACAATATTATCACAACATCGGTGTAATAATCGTGCCAGAAGTGGAGGCCGTTATTCTTAGTAGAAAAGCCGCCTGTAGATACCGTGCTCATAGTGTGGCACACGGCATCATACCAGTCCATGGGGCCAATGGTAAGCAACACGGCAAGGACAATAGTGAACACTAAATAAATTGCCCACAAACTCTTTGCGGTCTGGCTCACACGAGGACGCATGCGCTCATGAGTAATGCCTGTCACCTCGCTGTTGAAGAGCGACACGCCGCCCTTGTAGTTGAGCATAGGAATCACCGCAAGGGTGAACAGAATTATTCCCATACCCCCTATCCACTGCATCATCGAGCGCCAGAAGAGCACACCACGCGGCAATGCTTCCACGTTAGTAATTACAGTTGCACCTGTGGTAGTAAATCCCGACATCGACTCAAAGAACCCATCGGTGATAGTTTTCACTGTTCCCGAGAAGAGGAATGGCAACATTCCGAAGATAGAGAAGAATATCCACACCGTAGCGGTTAGCAGCAGTCCCTCACGCTTACGCATCGTCTTGCTCTTGGGCCTGATAAAATGGTTCATCACCAAACCAGTGACAAAAGTTAATGCAGCCGAGACAGCAAACTCTGCGGTTTCAAGCATTTCCTCATATATGATTGACACCACCAGAGGCACTATCATAAATATTGCCTCTATCATAAGCAGCCAACCCACCACCCTCAGCACAATGGCAAAGTTGATGGAGTGACTAAACTTGCGGGGTGAAACCAATAAATGCATATCTTAGTTTTTAGTTCTTAGTTGTTAGTTTTCAGTTGCTAGTACTTCAAGATTTCCTAGAGCATCTAGCTACTATCACTTACTACTTAATTCATGCTTAACCAAACATCCTCTCTATCTTATGTATCGCTCCCGAGAGGCAAAAGACCACCACCTTATCGCCAGCCACCAGACGAGTGTCGCCATTTACCAGCTGACCTACGCCATTACGCACCATTCCGGCAATCGTCATGTCGCGACTGAGCTTCAGATCCTTGACTGGAGCTTTAGTGACCTTAGCGCCGGCGCCAACTTCAAGTTCGGCCACCTCGGCATCGGCAAGTGCGAGACACTTGGCGTTGTCGGTGTCGGCATCAATCATCATCTGGAAGATGGTGCTCGAAGCAATGAGCTTCTTGTTGATGATGGTACCAATGTTGAAGTTCTCGGCCTCATTGATAAACTGGAGGTTCTCGACCTGGGCAATCGTCTTCCTCATACCCAGCTCTTTTGCCATGATACAGCTCAAGATGTTACTCTCACTGCTGTCGCCCATAGCGGCAAAGACGTCGTAGTCCTCTACGCCTTCTTCCTCAAGCACATCGTTGTTGCCAGCCTCGTAGTGCACGATATTGCACTGTGGAAGCTCGTCGGCAAGCTTTTCGCAGCGTTCATAGTCGCTGTCCATGATTTTCACTTTGTACTTGTCGGATATGAGCATAGCAAGCTGCTTCACTATCTCGTTGCCACCATTTATGAGCACTCGTTCCACTTTATGCTGATCTTTGCCGCACACCTCTCTCACAGCGTCAACCTTATCGGGCGTGGTGGCGACATAGAGGATATCATTAGCCATGAGCTCATCAAAGCCGCCAGGGATGATAATCTCGCGGTTGCGTTTAATGGCATTGACATGCATAAAGTCAGAGATGCCTCCCAAATCCTTGAGCTTGTGCCCCACAATGCGGGCGTTATCCCTAATCTTCACACCTACTACAATCAACTCGCCATTGAGCATCTCAAACCAATTCCTAACCCAGGTGTGCTCTATGGCAGTCTGAATCTCCAAGGCCGCAAGATACTCAGGATAGATGAGAGCGTCGATACCGTAGGACGAGAAAAACTTCTTTGAGGCGGGCTTCATAAAATCAAAGTTGTCGATGCGTGCCACCGCTTTGCGACAGCCTAGGCTTTTAGCCATCGAACTGGCAATCACGTTAATAGTTTCATGTGGCGTGACAGCAATGAAGATGTCGGCGATGCCCACCTTAATGTTTTTGAGCACATCAAACGACACGGCACTACCCACAACGGTCATCAGGTTGTAGTTGTCAAGGTTGTGTAGTTTCTTAACATCCTTGTCAACAACAATTATGTCTTGCTCCTCGTTGGAGAGCATCTTTGCCAAGTGTGTACCCACTTCGCCAGCTCCAGCAATCACAATTCTCATAGGTCGGTATCTTTTAGCAATAATTTCACTTTATTCTCTATCGAAGCAGCATCAAGGCCACACATCTCATGCAGTTGCTTTACGGTGCCTTGATCCACAAATGTGTCGGACACACCCAGACGGACTAGCTTTACATTGATGTTGTGGTCAGCAAGCCATTCGGCAACAGCACCGCCCAAACCGCCAGTGGTAGTGCCTTCCTCAATGGTGATAATCTTGCGGTAGCGATTTGTCACTTCCTGCAAGATTTCCTCATCAAGGGGCTTGAGGAATATCATGTCGTAGTGCGCCACATCTATGCCCTGCTCGTGGAGCGAAGCGCAGGCATCAACTACGTTGGTGCCTATGGTGCCTATGCTCAATATCGCCACGTCGTTGCCGTCGTGCAGTTTGCGGCCTTTGCCGATGGGCAGCATCTGAGGCTCATTTTGCCAGTCAACCAATCGGCCAGCGCCGCGTGGGTAGCGTATCGAGAATGGTCCGTCGTTATAGTTGTTGGCGGTGAACATCAAGTTACGGAGGCTATGCTCGTCGATAGGAGCACTCACCACCATTCCAGGGATAGCACGCATAAACGGCATGTCGAAGAGGCCGTGATGAGTCACACCGTCCTCGCCTACCAATCCAGCACGGTCGAGGCAGAAGGTCACTGGCAGCTTAGCAATCGAAACGTCGTTGATGATGGAATCGTAGGCGCGCTGCAAGAAGGCGCTGTAGATTGCCACGTATGGCTTTAATCCTTCTTTTGCCAAACCTCCAGCAAAGGTCACAGCGTGGCCTTCGCTGATGCCCACGTCAAAGGTGCGGGTGGGATAAGCCTCTTGCATCATCGACACCGAGGTGCCCGAAGGCATCGCAGCGGTGATTGCCACCACCTTGTCGTCACTTTTGGCAAGCTCCACTAGAGTCTTTCCAAACACGTCCTGAAACTTCAACGGCTTGCCGCTTGACGAACCCTTAATGCGCTCGCCGGTATCCTCGTCAAACTTACCAGGGGCGTGCCACGTGGTGGGATCTTTCTCGGCAGGCTCATAGCCTTTGCCCTTGACGGTGCGCACATGCACGAGCTTAGGGCCCGACATGTCTTTAATGTCGCTGAAAGTCTTTACAAGGCGTTGCACATCATGGCCGTCGAATGGACCAAAGTAACGGATGTTCAGACCTTCAAATATGTTCTGTCGTCCTGTGAGCATCGACTTCATGGCGTTGTTGAAGCGCAACACGATTCCCTTTCCGCTGTCACCTATCACATGATGCTTGCGCATGAACTGATAGGTCTTGTAGCGCATATTGTTATAGCGCTTCGACGCTGTGAGGCGAGTCATATATTGACCCAGAGCACCCACGGGGCGGTCAATCGACATATCGTTGTCGTTGAGCACGATAAGCAGGTTGTTCTTGTGGTTGGATGCATTGTTGATGCCCTCAAACGCCAAACCGCCGCTAATCGAAGCGTCGCCAATAACAGCCACTACATGGCGCTCGGGATTGTTGAGCAGCTCGCTGGCTATTGACATGCCCAACGCAGCTGAGATTGAGTTGCTTGCATGACCTGCCTGGAAAGTGTCGTACTCGCTCTCGCTGGGGTTCGGGAAGCCGCTAAGACCGTCCTTCTTACGGTTGGTGGAGAAACGGTCACGGCGCCCAGTCAATATCTTGTGGGCGTAGGCCTGATGCCCCACATCCCACACCAAGCGGTCGTCGGGCGTGTTGAACACATAGTGCAGCGCCACAGCAATCTCCACGGCTCCCATGCTCGACGCGAAATGCCCAGGGTTCTCGCTCAACTCATGCACGATGAACTGACGCAACTCGTCGCACACTGCAGGCAACTGCTCCACGTTGAGTTTCTTCAAGTCGGCAGGACTGTCAATCTTCGCCAGCAACGGAAAATGCTCCTGTATATATTCTTTTGTTGACATTTAATTCATTTCTTATTTTTCACATACTTCTTGTAGAGTGGCACAAACACGATAATACCGCTTGCAACAATGGCAAATATCACCATAAAATCGATACGCTGGCTACGCGTCAAGATGATGTAAACCAAGAAAATCCACAGCCCCAAGATGCAAGCAAAACGTATCCAATTCCCTGTCGTCATCTACAAAAAATATATTCTAAAAACAAAAAATTATAGTTTAACTTGCAAAGTTACAAAAACAATTTCAATAACTATCGTTATTGCTCAAAGTTTTTGATGATATTTTTCTTTTTACTTTACAAAGGCCCTCATTATAAAGAAAAACGCCATCAAGGACAAATGAAACCGCTATTAAAGAGGTTCTATAAACACTGGCCCGCCATGGTAATAATAAAACACAGGCGGCAACCTTAGATGGTCGCCGCCCGTAGTAATCTAAAAGGTCAAATGGCTTTATTTGATAGCCTTAGTGGTTACGATTGAGCCATCTTCCATTTCCTTAACTATAATGTTCACGCCCTGGAATGGAACGTTGCTCTCAACACCTGCTACATTAAAGTAGCGCACGCTCTTCACACCTTCCTCAAGACAAATTTCGTCAATTGATGTGGCTGGGTCGTTCTCTTCGGCATCGAGCACAAGTAGTTTGTAGTTCTGGAATGGATAGTCATAATCCATGAGACCAATGCCACTTACAGCAACCCAAGGTTCTTTGATGTTGACAACGCCTTTAACAGTATATTTATAACCATCCCTAAAGTCATAGTTAAAGAGACTGGTATCAATTGTAAGGCTCTGGCCTTGGACACTATTGTTTGGTGCATAAGCACGTAATGTGTTCTCGCTGGCTTTATAATATGCCTTACTTACGATGATTACCTCGTCAACCTTAGGAGTGAACTCATTAGCAAGTGAGTAAGCTTTAGGATCTATTGCCGTAACGTCCTCACTTTCCACGGGAGCCACACTGAGGGTGATGTATGGGTTCAAATTCTTGTCGCTGAACACACCACTCACGTGACCACCCTTAAATCCGTCGGCCAACAGAGCGTCTGCAAAGAAATCGCCACCCTTAATGGTAATCCAATTGTCATTGCCATCGCTGGTAAAGAACTGCTGAGTATCTACGTGGCGCTCTACCACTGCGAGATCATTGATGATAGTGTAGTCAACGCCAACAACACCACTTGCGAGGATGTAGCTCAATTGAGTTCCTCCAGTGATAGTGAGCTTCATATTCTCGAGGTCGAGAGTAAGGGTGTACTCACCAGCTGGAATCTTCATCGAGTTATCACCATTGTAAGCCATTGGTAGCTCAACATTCATAGTAGCGCCGTTCACGAGGAAGTTACCATTGCTCTGTGCCAAGAAGCGATAAGTATTGGCTGTAGTCCAATCTTCAGCATTTGCACCAAGTTTGTGAGTGAAAGCGAAGAAACTATATCCGTTCTCTTTGTCGATTGTAGTGACATCAGCGGTATAAATCTTACCATCAGTTGTGGTCATCTTCACACCAGCGTTTGGAGCGAAAACGTTGCCGTTAACATCACCAAACACATAAACATCGGCACTACCCTCAACGTTTACTGTAATCTCACCAGTCTCAGGATTGAGGGTAATTGTAACGGTGTAAGTACCTGGCTTGAGTCCTGGAATCACATAGTTGTCACCAGCAGGATAAGTTGCGTTCCAACTATGGTCTTTCACGACCTTGAAATCAACATTACCTTCAAGGAAAGTGGGTTCTGAGGTCCAAGTGTAAAGACCATCGTCGCCCAAAGTCATCTCGCCATTCTCATTATTGAGGTCCCATTCATTCTCCGAACCGAAGAGCTCGGCTGGCTTACCAACAACAGTGAATGTGTGAACCACAGGCTTGAATGTGGCAGTAACTGTCACATCATGGTTAGGCATGTCAAACTCATAGGTGTTGCCTGTCACCTCCACTGGCTCGCCGTCAACAGTGAGCACGTCGAGCTCAAACTCTGGATCGGGACTGATTGTGAGTGTCACTTTCTCGCCTTCAGCAGCTTTTTCCTTGTCGGTGGTCACACTACCGTTAGTGCTCTCCTCAATAATCACATTGTATTTGATTGCAGTAAAGGTCGCATTGATGGTCACATTAGCTGCCGGCATGGTGAACTTGTTGTTCTCTATTTCCACTGGCTCGGCACCCTCAACAGTATAAGTCAAGGTTTCAAGCTCATAGCCCTCAGCGGGAGTGACGGTAACTGTCACCTCATCGCCATAATTGGCGGTGGCAGGTGCTTCAACAGCACCATTCTGGATGTTGCTGGCTACAGTGATGGTGTAGTCAACCTTCTTGAAGGTCGCATTGATGGTCACATTGGCGGCTGGCATGGTGAACTTGCCGTTCTCGATAGCCTCTGGCTCTGCGCCCTCAACAGTA
>JAFZUL010000099.1 GCA_017618355.1 Muribaculaceae bacterium | reverse complement strand
AATTTATCTAAACCTATGAAAAACACAAACTACCACCTCCATCTGAAGGGGTACGTGGGCGGTTATGACTTTGACCGTGACTACGTGGATTATGTCCTGAAGAAGAACGAAGGGAAACCGGTCGCAGTGCTGATCGACAGCCTCGGCGGCTCACTGGCGACAGCACTCTCCATCGCCAGCGCTTTCCGCGCACATGGCGATGTGACGGTTCACTTCGTGGGGATGAACGCAAGCGCGGCGACAATCGCCTCGCTTGGTGCCAAGCATATCTCCATGGATTCCTCTGCAATGTACCTGGTGCACAAGTGCAGTGCGGAGTTCTTCGAGTGGGGCTCGCTGAACGCCGACCAGCTGGCACAGGTGCGGGACAACTGTGAGGCTGCCATCCGTGACTTGAACAAGCTGGACAACAATGTGGCCACTATGTATGCCGGCAAATGCAGCAAGGACCAGTCTAAACTCCTGGATCTGATGCGTGAAGGTGGATGGCTCACCGCAGCTGAAGCTCTGGAATGGGGCTTCGTGGACGAGGTGACTCAGTTCAACGAACAGCCGCCAGTGCTGACAGACTCGGTAGCATCGGCGATGGCGGCGGCAGGGATGCCGATTCCAAACGTGCCAATGGACAGCAACGAGTCGCTGCTGTCACGGTTCATCGCTGCGCTGACATCTATCTTCAAGCCTAACAAAGTTGCAACGCCCATGGCTCCCGTCGAGATGGCACGAGAGGAGGAACAAGAGCATGAGAACACAGAAACCCAAGTGTCTAACAATCCTAAAGAAGAAACAAAATCTGTTGAAATGAAAAAAATGTTCAAAATCGTGGGCGCAGTGCTCGGCATCGAGGACTTCGCCGTGGGCGAGGATGGCATCACTCTGTCAGCAGCTCAGGTCGAGAGCGTGGAGAACGCCATCGCTGAACGTGACAAGCGAAACACCGAACTCGCCGAGCAGGTGGCGGCACTGAAAGCGGCTCCTGCGGAGAAATCAAGCTCAGTGGTGGATGCACCACAGCAGCAGAGCGAGCCCTCGGCTTTTGAGGGATTCGCAAACACCGTGAACACAGCAAAGGAACTGTACAAGATGGTTCCCTGACGGTTCACCGAAAAACCGAAATCTAATCTTTTACCTTAAATCTAATCTGAATCATGGCAGGACAACTAATTGCTATCCCGCTTTCTGAATTCCAGGAGGCGGCGACTAAATGGCGCAAGGAACTCCTATACCAGCCTATCATCGGCTGTCATGACACCTTGCAGCACATGACACCTCGCCCCGGCATCCGTTACAAGGAGAACGTGGGCACAATCAGCGGCACGGCGCAGTTCGCTCCATACAAGCCTAGCCGCTCATCAGACTTCAACCTTAACGTGGAGTACCGCACCCTCGAGACTTTCATGGGTTCGGTGCACTGTAAGTTCGAGCCTAACTCGGCAGCTTCTACCATCCTCGGCTATATGGCAGCCACTAAGGGTGACGGACAGATGCGTGCGCCTACAGCACTCCATGTGCTGACTCTGATTGCAAAAGGCCTCTCAGAAAAGCTCAATGACGCAATCTGGAATGGTGAGCGTAACGCTAACGGCGATACAACTCATGACCTGTTCGACGGCTTTGACACCATTACCCAGATGGAGATTGATGACGACAACATCAGTGTCGCCAACAAGAACTACATGAAGCTGACTGAGGAAATCACCACAGCTAACGCTCTTGACGTGGCGAAGGAGATTCTCTACTCGCTTGATCCACGCTTGCGCTCGCAAGACCTTATCATGTACTGCTCGCAGGACTTCGCGGACAAGTACAATGAGGCTATGCTGCTCACCCACGGTGGTATCAACTACTACAACAGCTTCTATCAGAACACGGTGGAGGGAAGCAATGGCAAGCTTCACATCGTACCCCTGTTCAACAAGGCTGACAGCAAGTTCATCCACGTGACTCCAAAGAGTAACATGCTGGTAGGCTTCGACCAGATGAGCGACATCGAGAGCGTGATGGTGAAGGAGTATGAGCCTTTCATCCTCTCCTACATAGCAACCATGTTCTTCGGCGTACAGTTCGAGAGCATCGACTTCCGCAAACTGAAGGTGATTGAGCTGGCTGACGCTGCGTGAACGAATAATGACTAATCTTTAATCACTAATCAAGATTATGGCAAATTGTGTTTCTATACAACGCTCGCTCGCTTGGTGTCAGGGAACTCCAGAACTCCCTGGCATCAAGAGACGAATCTACTACATCAGCAAGGACCAGATAGTGAGCTGGCCGACTCTGACTCATGACCCAATCGGCAGACTGACTTCTGCTGCGTACCAAGGCAACTTTGAGTTGGTGGCTGATGCTTCTTGGAAATATATTGACATCCTGCCTGACAAGTCGCAGCTGACAAGCGAGGCACAGGGTGAGTACCCTAGTCAGACTCAACTGAACAAGCTGACTGCCATTCATCCGGGTGTGGGTGTTGAGGCTTCGGCTCTCGCTGCCTACGTAAACAACTGTGACTGCGTGTACCTAGTGGAGACAGTGCGCGGCAAATACCGTGTGGTCGGCAGCGAGAAATGGCAGGTGAAATCGACTGTGGCGCAAGACCTGGGACAAGGTGCTACCGGCACTACGAGCACCACTATTAACGTGGAGGCAACTGATGAGTGCCCCGCTCCTTTCTATCAGGGCAAGATTGAGACTGAGGACGGAATCATCTATCCAAATCAGTTACCAGCGAATCCAGAGGTGGAAACCTATGATGAGCCTGGTGAACCATTCGACAATACGTCGCAGCCTTGATGGTTGTCTATGAACAATAGGTAGTAACTCATGATAGACGAGAGGGCCGCCATCGACATGGAGGGGGTGTTGAGCAATTTGACGTTCCCAGAGGTCGGTGATGGTTCTCTCGTTGTTGATATGGGGAATATTCAGAGCAAGGCTCAACCCAAAGACTTGTTCGCCGTCAAGAAACGCTCCTCGTGGGACAAGACGAATGAGGCTCGGTGTGACTTCACTTATAAGCTAAGTCTGACTCGCCGCTCTGACGTGGACTTTATCTCGATATGGAAGAAGTCGGTATATGGACGGACTCTGACGGACATCAAGAATGACCCTGCTATGGTGGAGTTCTTTGCGGAGAGCATAACGCCAGTGATAAGTGAGACGCTAGGCTACCACCTCGTAGATGGTTCATGGGCGGTATGTACTTCACCGAAACGCCGACATCTTGAGAAGAACTTTGCCACGCTGATAAGTGAACGCATAGCAGCATCGCTGGGAATTCCTTTTTATGAGGATGTGGCTTTATGTCATACGAAGCAGAGAGTGAATGCGGTGTTTGAGCTGAACAATCTGCCACGTGAGAGCAATATTATCGTGTTTGATGACTTCGTGACAACTGGTATGACTCTCGCTGGTATGAAGAAGCTGCTATCCTCTCTTAAGAAGAATGTAGTATTCTACAGTTGTATCAATAACAAGTTGTAGTTTATTGAAATTCAGATACATATAATATATTTTGGAAACATTGGAACATTTTGGAATATGGAAAATCAATTTACCGAAACACTCCAGAAATGGTTGAATACCCCTGCGTCGGAACGCGACTACGCTGAGGGTGCTATGCTGCTGCTGAAGCTTACAGGCAATCAGATAATGTACCGCAATCTGATGATGCGACGTACTCGTCAAGGTGAGCAGTTTATTGAATACCAACTGAAGAAGCGACTAACGTTCAGATTGCGCCAGGTGACGCATGAGCAAGTGGAACAGATGCAGAAACAAGTGGATGGCATCGTGGTGAAACGAAATCTGGAGAAGAAACAGACTGCTCCTGTGTCTGAGTTTAAGACTGGCAAGCGTGTAGACCATGACGACCTGCCTGATGAGATACAAGCTCTTTATGTTGAGAACCTGTCAATAGTGCAGAAGATGCGTGAACTACACCTGAAGTTGAGATCGCTTTCTTTGGAGAACGCCACTTGCCCGGACAGCGAGAGATACCCGTTCCTCAAAGAACTGATTTCGCTCGATAAACGTCTGCACTCGAATTGGAAAGCATACGACCATTACACCGGTGCAGATGGTGAACAGGTGATGACTGAGGACTTGCGTGAGCAGAGCAAGCAGGCTGTACGCATGATTAACCTCAATAAGAACAGATATGCTAAGAAGCCCACGGAGGAACTTAAGGGTAAGATCCTCGCGTGGTACGGTAAGGTTATCAATCCAACGGATAAACTCACCGCAGAACTTAAAGATTTGGGAATCCTCTAAAGTAATTGTGCATTATGCATTCTGAATTGAGCATTTGTCAAAGTGAGACGTAATGCAGACATAGGAGATTATCTGAAGCCTCTGAAGGAAAAACCTTACCAGGCATATCTCTCTAATGCCCTGCAGGTGGCTGACATCCTGGACTGGGTGCTGAAGCAGCTTGGCAAGTCTGAGGTGTGGCAGACTTCGTTCTCCATCTCGGAGGAGTTTATACGCCGACTCTACTTCATCGAGAAGTCGGGACTCGTTACTCGTTTTAACCTGGTACTTGACCACAAGGCAACGAACAAGACACTGAAACTTTGGGCGTTCATAACGCAGGTGATAGATACCACTTATCTTGCTGATAACCACAGCAAGGTGCTGCTGGTTAAGAGTGAGTGTGGTGAAATGGTGAGTATCATTACATCTCAAAATCTAACACGTGGTAACAGGTGTGAGAGTGCGGTGATAACGACAGATAAAGACCTTTTCGATACTTTACACGCTCAAATACAAGATTTAATAACTAATCATTCGGTTCCTCTCAATGACTTATTCAGAGACAGAATTGCAGCAGGTTGAGCAGTTTGCGTCAATCTACCTGAAGATATCTGATATGGCCGTGATTCTCGGAGTTCCTGCTGAAATACTGCGCTCTGATATTGCAGACCATAACACGGAGGTGAGTCTGCGCTATCGGCGTGGAAAGGCTGCTTCTAAAGTGAAACTGCTGCATCAGGAGATGATGTTGGCACAGGTGGGCTCGCCTCTAGCCATAGAGAACACTCACCGCAATCTGCTCGATATGGAGGATGACGAGTAAGAGTAATCAAACGTAACTGACAACTCATAACTGAAGACTGACAACTACTATATGCCACAGCATAGTACAATAGAAATTTGCCGAGCAGACCTGTTCACTGCTAAATCCGAACTGGAACTCCGCTACACGGAGAATGTGGTGGCGCGAATCATGCGCATACGTGAGGAATATAACTGGTTCCTCTCAAACCCGGACTCGAAAGACCGCCAGTTCGTTGAGACAGCAATGGCTCGTCATGGCATAGAGAAATCGGCGGCATACGCAGATCTGAAGGTGGTGAAGGCTCTCTTGCCTCACCTCGCTTCTGCTACTCGTGACTTCCACCGCTACCGCTACAATGAGATGATTCTTGAGACGTTCCAGATGGCGAAGAAGCGCAAGGACACGAAGACGATGGAGAAAGCAGCGAGCAGCTATGCCAAATTCAACCGTGTGGACTTGGAGGATGAACAGGTAGTGCCTTATGATATGATAGTGGTGCAGCCATTCACCGCTACTGATGACCCGACAGTGCTGGGTATAAAACCTATTCCAAATATCAGGGAGAAAATTAGAATGCTGCTGAACAAATACAGGGCTGAGAACATCGATATTGAGGATATAGAGTTTGAGGAGGCTGACCTTGAAGAAACAGACCTTTTTGACATGGAGGAGGATGATGGCAAACAAGAAGAGAATATACTTTAACACACCACAGAGGCTTACGCAGCTGATTGGTGCCAATACCACTGTGATAGTGGCTGGGCGACGTACAGGAAAGACGGACTCGATAGCGTCGCCTTTCGTGTTGCGTAATATGCAACGTATGCCTGGATCTACTGGTGGTATAGTGGTGCCGACATACAAACATGGTCTGACAAACACTATTCCAGGCTTGCTTGCAGCTTGGAAAAGATGGGGTTTCATTAATGGCATACACTATGTGATTGGACGGAAACCGCCAAAATCATTTGGGAAACCAATTATTGAACCTGCGGAGTATGAGCATGTAATCACGTTTTACAATGGCTCTTGTGCTATTCTTATCTCGCAGGACAGACCTGGCAGTTCTAACTCGCTGACTCTATCTTGGCTGCTGATTGACGAAGCGAAGTTCATAGACTATGAACGTCTGAAGGATGAGACGCTGCCGGCAAATGGCGGCATCAAGTCATACTTTGGGCATCATTCGTTTAACCACTCTGTGATGATTCTCTCGGATATGCCGCAGACGCAGAAAGGCTCGTGGTTTCTCCACTATAAGGAGAAGATGGACACCGAGCTGATTGAAGCCATCGAGGGAACAGTGTATGAGATTTGGAAGGTGAAGGAACGTGTTCGAGCGATGAAGGAGAAAGGATTTGAGGTCCCGAACTATCTGCGTAAGTATATAAGGAATCTAGACCGCAATCTGAATCGCATGAGGTCTGTTGCTGTATATTATAAGGAGTACTCCTCAATCGAAAACCTTCAACTGCTTGGTGAGTCTTACATCAAGCAGATGAAACGTGACCTTACTCCAAAGACGTTCCAGACTTCTATTCTGTGTCAGCGCATAGGAATAGCAAAGGATGGCTTTTACTCCAGTATGAGGGAAGGACATAAATATAATGCTTCGGACTTTGATTATCTGGATAGCTTGGGATATGAATTTGACCCGCAGCAGGTGGATAGCAGAGCGGACAAGGACGTGAATCGTCTTGCCCCGATATGCATAGGAATGGACTACAACGCTAACATTAACTGGATAGTGGCAGGACAACCGGATGGACGACGACTTAATGTGATAAAGTCGTTCTACACGAAGTTTGAAAGAAAAATTCCTGCTCTTATCGAAGACTTTTGCAACTACTATGCTCACCATGAGTGCAAGACTGTGGTGTATTACTACGATAGCACTGCTCTTGGCGGCAACTATGCCGTGAATGAGCAGGACTTCCACTGGGTGGTATGCCATGAGTTTGAACGACATGGATGGCAGGTGGAGGATATTAACCTCGGTAATCCGATGCGCCATGATGAGAAATACCTACTCATTAATCAAGGGTTCGCAGGGAAACAGAGGTTGATGCCTTTCTTTAATCGTCAAAACAACGATGACCTAATACTGGCAATTCAGACAGCTGGTGTGACACGTGGACGCAATGGCTTCCGCAAGGATAAAGGAGGCGAGAAACTAGCAGAGAATGAAGAGAACCTGTTGGAGCATCGTACGGATGGCACAGACGCATTCGATACGCTCTATATCGGATGCGAGAAAATGCCATATAGAGATAGCTTCGGCTTTGCATCCAGCGGAGTACTTTAATACTTACTGAGAACATTCCAACGCAACTAAGAACTCAAAACTGAAAACTCAAAACTATTCTTGGCATGATATTTGCTAATTGTTTTTAATGGTATTTCTCAATGTGTATTAATATTTCAATTTTCCCGTGAGTTAGTAAAGATTAACGAGCGTGGGCATTGTATTGGCTCTCAAAAACTCGTATTTTGTTGTTTGGTTATAATCCTCCCTCTGTAGGAGGTTATTATTAACCAAATTTTTTTGTTATGGATAAGATCGTATTTATCCCACAACCGCAGGCGCAGCAACTGTGCGCTAACATGCTAAAAGTGATGCACTCAAAAGTGCCTATGCAAGAGTACAGCAGCATAATAGTGTATGCTGATGGACTGAGTTCTAAAATCAACCGCTCACTGGAAGAAATCCAAGAGGAGGAAATCGCAGTGATGTTTGGAAATCTCCCTTATTTTTATCCCACAAATGCTGTGGTGGGAATACTGAGGCTGGGAAGACAAATGGAACGCGAAGGACAGGACGAATACGCCTATGTGGTGTCTAGTGGCTATGTCTTTGACAACCCTCTTTACATGTCGAAAGAGACGGCAAGCAACCTCGCAGAGACGGATCTGTTCTTTACCCTGCCACGTTACTCGGTGGTTGGAATGGAACTCAGCGGTATGTTTGACTATCTGGCATTCTACGTGAGCCGAGAAGTGTTTTTCTCTTTAACGCAAGGGAAAACACTGAAACTGGAAATCAACAAAGAGGTGGCGAAACAAATCCTCGATGAGGAAGGGAATCTCAAAAACTATGACACAATCTTCATTCACCATGGGAATATGATGAGGAAATTCGAATGGAATGAGGAATGTTTCATCGAAACGGAAGTGGATGAGGAAGGAAACCCAGTATGCTATCCCACAAAAGACCCAGTGGAAGGTGATGCTCCAAGACAACGGCTGCACATCCTATGTACCTACAAACGATGATTTTTTTGTCTACGTTTGTTGATGTTTGCGGAAAATTCCGTAATTTTGCGATGTCAATTCACGACATCTTTAGAAAGTAAAGACATTATGCAATCTCCGGTGTTGAGAACGTAGGACTTTTCAAAAACGGAAAATCGAGATGCATAGTGGTCTGCCGTATTGCGTGGACCGCTGTCATCGTTGGTTTTCCAGGTTTCCTACGACCTTCAACACTGACGTGGCACGGCCCACGTTTTTTTGTGCCTAATACCTATCGAAGTGAGAAACATCAAACGGGAACTGAAAACTCATAACTGAGCACTCAGAACTTATATTTGCTGAGTAGAATCCATCGCACCTTGTTTACTTGTTTACTCGTCTACTTGTCAACTAAAGAATAAGCAAGAGCGGCACGCTCTCTTCTCGTACCGCCCTTGCAAAGATTAGAATATGCGTATTCTAAGATTACTTCTTAAGCATCTTGGTAGTTGTGCGAGTGCCGTCAGTGTACTCGGTAACCACAATGTTGATACCCTGGAATGGAACATCGCTTACAATACCAGCAACATTCACATACTTCACGCTCTTAACCATACCATTGCCAGCGTTTACAGTGTTGATGCTAGTGGTTGGATCAATACCCTCATCGAGGTCGAGAGGATAAACCATGTAACCATTGGCCTTGGATGAGGTCATGCGCAGGATAGCCTTGAAGTTATAGCCATAACCGTTAGTGAGCTGAGAGTAGCTTGAAGCACCAGTATTCAAGTCAAAGCTGATGCTAAACGATCCCTCGAATCTGTGAGCATTGTCGCTAGTACTTGTTGACATGATGAACTTCTCGTCTTGACTACTCCAAACTGCCCAAACAATCTGAGCGTACTCTTGTGGCTTGGGATTCATGAAGAAGTAGGTGTGCTCATAGTCATTATGACTATTGTTTCCACAATCTTGAGACCCCATGAAGTTAGCAGGCATGTAGTAGTTCAGAGCATAGCTGCCTTCACTGGAGATGTCCTTTGGTGCAAGGTAAACATTCTCCAATGTTGGGTTGAGCTTGTTGGTGAAATTACCTTGGATAGAACCACCCTTGATAATCTGACCTACAAATGCACTGGCTTCTGTGTCATTGTCGTTAGCAAGCTTGATTTCGCACCAGTTGCTCTGGTCGTAGTAAGCCTGATTTAGACGAGTGTTGGCAGCAACACCATCAGCAGCCTCAGCAAATACCTCAAAGTTCTCATCACCATCTTCAGGTGAAGTCATGCAGATTGATTGGCCGGTGTCGTCCTTAACCCAAATGCTGTTGCCGTTGGCATATACACACATCAGGTTGTTGCTGATAGTGTACTCATTCTCACCATCAGTGGTCACACCTTCGTCGCAGAGCTGACGCAGAGTAACTACTGTCTCCTCCCACTTAACAATCTCAGTTGGGTGGAACTCCATAACGTTGTTGTAAGCGGTCTGGATACCTGTTATGTTGTAGTATGCATCCAAATCATCAACAACACTCCAGTCAATGTTGAACTTGTTGTAACCGATATGAGCTACATTGTCAATGTCGAAGTACTTCTCGCCACCATAAGTGATACCGTCTGGTAGATAGAGAGCACTAAGCTTAACTTTCTTGATAGTAATGTAGTGGTTGTTGAGAGCAACGCCTGTTGTGGCATCTGCGATATGGGCTACTGTCTCATGCTCTGGATCAGCAAGGCCCTTGTCACCATTAGGTGCGAAGTTCTCAAGGTTGGTGAGCATAAAGAAGTTAGACTCTTCGTCACTTACCATCTCATCTGGTTCCTTGTCGCCACTGAAACGAGCTCCAATAATATCACCATTTTGAAGTTGTGCTATAGCAGTTTCTCCATTAACAGCAGGCTGGTGGAAATATGCACAACCTGAGTCATCTTTCACATAGATATAACTCTTGCCACTACTACTGATGTAGTGATACTGAACAGTAACAGGGTTCTTGAAGATGATGTTCTTAGTTCCTGCAGGGAGTGCATTATACTCAGCAATGTTCTCAACCTCGATAGGTGCACTATAGGTCTCAGCAACGCTGAAGTTCTGAATCTCCCAAGTACCTGCACCAGAACCAGCAGTTGGGTTGTCATACTTGAAGCCGACTTGAACTAACTGACCATTGTAGGCCGAAAGGTCATATTCTTCATTGTATTCTGTCCATCCTGATAGACCAGTACTGCTTGTTGGGAGGCTTGTGGTAAGTTGTGTCCACTCTCCACCGTAAGTCCTGATCCATACAGTAGCTTGTGTAGATGGGTTAGCAAAATACTTGTTGATCTGGTGGTCGAAAGTGAGAACTGGCTCAACGGCTTCGCCTAAATTAATGTATGGCGACAGCAACCAGCTGGTGGCAGCATGGTTAGTGTTAGGATTCTGAGTGAAGGATGTTCCTTTTGCGCCATAATCATCTGTAACAGTCCAAACGGTAATCTCATCAGGATTATTGACATCTTGAGTGGTGAACTTGCCGAAACCAGTGCCACCTGTGAAGGTGTGAGTGTAATCGAGATCCTCTGACTCTACCTCAGAAAACTTGTAGTTAGCTTGTGCGATGCTGCTGATAGCATAACCCTCAGCATGAGCGTCGTAGTATGCAGCTACGGCATAGAAAGTGGTCTCCTCGCTAACGTTGATAGGAGCAGTGAACTTGGTGCCTTGGGCAACAATCTGTTCCTTTGTCAACTCACTGTTGGTGGTGTAGTAAACATCGGCACCTTCGGTGGTAGTTGCCATGCTTACATTCTGAGCTACAGGATAGGTGCCAGCAGCTGGAGTGAAGGTTGGTCTTGCTGGAGCAACGAACTTGTAAGTTACGCTTACTGGGTTACTCAAATCCTTGCCATCTTCCTTAGCAACGGCAGTTACGGTAACTTCGTCACCAAGTTGTGCAATTGCTGGAGTGAAGAACGCACCATTGTATTGAGTAGAGTTCTCATCAGGAGTAGTGCCATCGGTGGTGTAATAAATTGTACCATTATTCTCCTGGGTGATAGTCACCTCTTGTGAGAGACCTACGATGTTGCCACCTTCTGGAGAAATAACAGGCATAGCACTCTTGTTGCTTGGAACTGCTTTCTTGAACAGAGCTACAGCTTGTTGAGAACCAGTGTAGCAAGCGAAACGAGGACTGCCAGAATTGTACTCAAGGTATCTTGAGGTGTACTGATTGTTGGCAATCAAATTCTTACTTAATGGCATCTCATCAGCATCAATAGTCCATTTGGCATTGTCAGCGTCAGCAGAAGCGGAAGTGTTAAGATTGTTGCCATCTGATGTCAGTGACAAGTAAGCACTACCAGTATAGAATGTCCATGCGCCAGTAGAGCCGCCTAAGGTCAGAACCTGGGCTGCGCAATCGCTACTCAAAGTCATGGTCTTGGCGTTTGCATTATAAATGAAGCCGCTGGTTACAGCAGCACCATTGCTTGATACAGCACCCATAAGTACGGTATAGGGTGAATTGGCAGCACCGCCTGCGATAATGTACTCTCCACCTGCCTCGAGGTCGCTAGCGCTCTCAACGAGTGTGTACTCATCACCTGTAATGGTTGTTACAGTAAGGGTAGTAAGCGCTGCATTGACAGTGAGGTCGTAGTTGCCGGCATCTACCATATAGAAGTTGCCATTGCTGTTCAGACTGATTGGTTTACCCATATCATTCGCTTTATAAATCCAGTAACCGTTACCGCCATAGAAGGTTCCCCATTCGTCAACAAAACCAAACTGGTTAGTAGCTGCAATGTCCTTGTTAATGGTCCAGCCGTCAGCACCAAGAGCCATGGCTTCTTTTGTCCAGCTGTTGAAATCGCCCTTAACGTAAAGTTGAGCATCTCTGCTTACAGTAAGAACGCTTGGGGTGTTGTTGTTAACAGTGAACGAGAAGTCTGTGACTCCACCAACTTCAATATAGAAGTTGTCGTTGCCGCCAATGTTGATGTTGTCATGGTGTCCACCATGGATGCCATAATGAGAACCGCCTCCATTACCACCATACCAAGTGGTTCCGTTGTCAACCTTGATGATCTTGAACTCTTGACCATCAGGAAGATTTACATCATTAAGAACATAAGATCCGTTGCTCTCAATGAACTTGTAGTCAGCATTCTGTTGCCAACTGTTGAAATCACCTGCAAGATAGTATTCGGGACCTGATGAGGCAGGAGCAGTATAGTAAACTTGAATCTGCGTCATTCTAGTTTGTGCGGAAGCGTCAAATGAAACTTCTTCTGCGTCTCCAATCCATGTTCCAAGAGTTCCATTTATAGTATAGGTACCAGTCGAACCATCTGAAACACTGAGATTTGATATAGGATTACTTGAGCCTACTCCAGTAAACTCTATCTTTACAATCTTGTAGCCGGTAGTAACTGAGAATGTTGTGGTTGAACCAGCATAAAGTCTATAATTATCAGTTCTACCAAAGGCTGCATCGTCAGAAGACACTGTCACAGGGGCCTTGGTCATTTCATCGGACGAATTGTTTCCTGTAGTTGAACCCAAATCTGTTCCAGCAACAAAAGTAGCACTGCCGTCATACTCAACTTCAGGCAATGCTTCTAATGTATAAGAGGCTGTGGCCTCAGTTCCAAATGCATACTTAGAGTTGCTGTAGTTGTAAGCAGCAGCTGTAATAGTTGTAGCTCCTGTGATGGCAGGAGGGTTCGATGAATTATAAACTGTACCATTAGTTGCACTTGGTGAAGTGCCATCAAGAGTGTACTTGATACCATCGCATGTGCCACTGAACGTCATTGAAACAGTTGTACCAGAAGCAACCTCACCTGCGGCAGGGGTAAATGTGATTGTGCCATTTGGGGTTTCTGGGTCAGGCTCTGCCTGACTAGGTGTGTAAGTGACTGTTACAGCAGTGATACGTGCTTGACTACTCAATGTCTGAGTCCAAGATGTAGTAGATAGGTTTGAGTAAGATGTATTCAAACCACCAGTATAAGCACCAGAAAAGGTAAATGATATACCAGTGATGGTGTTTGATGAAGAGATGGTAATCGTACTTCCGTTATAGCAACGGATTTGTGTTGTTCCATAACCCTTATCACAAGCAAAGGTAACACCATCAACAGTTGCGCTAATGGCGCTTCCTGTACCTGATGTTCCTTGTCCGCTAAAGTCTGATGGAGCGAACGTAGCATCATTTGCCCAGCCGACTCCGATAAAGACGGTGAGCAGCGTTAGAAATGTTAGTAATCTTTTCATTACGCATGAAATTTAAAAAATTAGTAAAACGAGTTAATTTAAATATCTTATTTAATGGTTGTTAGCCTAAAAACAAAAAATTCCTTGTATACAGATGTTTGTATACAGGAATCGGAATTTTGATGTCTTCTATTGAATGCATTTGCCTCAAAATTTGGTGCAAATGTATATATTTTTTTTTATATATAAATTAATTAATGTGCTTAAAATTGCGCGGCATTTAAGAAAAGTTATCAACAACCCCAACATATCCATGAATGCTGATTTTTGTTCAGCTAACGGACTTCCACTTCTATAAAGGTTTTCGTGATTTTTTTAGCAAATATGATAGGAAGTAACATATAACTCTCCAAATCAGCAACATGAGAAACGACCATAGTCCATAACTGGGTGAGAAAATCAAACGAAAAAACTGACAACTGATTACTGATAACTCAAAACTTTATTGTACCTTTGCCGCATACTTTCATACTATATGGAAGTTTAGTAGTTAAGTCCTACGAGCATGTGAATGTCCGTAGGGCTGTTGCTTTAATAACTTAATGTCACTGAGAAACCGTCAACGTAACTATGTTCCTTATGTCATTATGTCTAAAACCCAATATCTACTGAGAAGCACCAAAAGCCCTTGTTAACTCGTCTGCTCGTTTACTCTTCTACTAAAAAAATGACTACTGATAACTCACAACTCAAAACTTTGTGCTATCTTTGCGCCTATAATCCATTCCAAATCGAAATGTGATTATGGTGATGCTCCCCCGTCTTTATCAAAAGGCGGGGATTTTTTTATTAAATTCGCTACTTTCGCCGTTAAAAACTGGCAACTAAGAACTCATAACTGAAAACTTTATACTATCTTT
>JAFZUL010000098.1 GCA_017618355.1 Muribaculaceae bacterium | reverse complement strand
ATTTCAAATTCTGTGCAGAATTTGAAGGTTAGAGGTTAGTGGTTATAGGTTAGAGAAACGACCTCGTCACAGGAGGCGCCAATGCTCTCTAAACACTAAACTCTAAACATTAAACTTCCAGTCTTGACTGGAATAACTAAAACATATTGAGACAATTATGAGCGAAACATTTGAGATGGTAGCTAAGACCTTCCAAGGGCTGGAGGGCGTGTTGAGTGATGAGCTGACGGCGCTAGGCGCGCAAGATGTGGTGCAGGGCCGCCGCATGGTGTCGTTCAAGGGCGACAAGGAGCTGATGTATAAGGCAAACTTCTGCCTGCGCACTGCGTTGCGAGTGCTCAAACCCATTTATAAGTTCACTTCTACCGATGCCGATGACCTGTATGAGCAGGTGAAGCAGTTCCACTGGGAGGATATTATGACCGAGAGCAGCACGTTCTCGATTGACACCACCGTCTATAGCGAATCGTTCAAGCACTCGCGGTTTGTCACCTACCGTGTGAAAGACGGCATCGCCGACCATTTCATGGAGCAGTGCGGCAAACGTCCGTCAATTCGTCTCAATTCCCCCGACTACCAATTAAATGTGCACATCAGCGGCAAAGATGTGACCATCTCGCTCGACTCATCGGGTGAGCCGCTCTACAAGCGTGGCTGGCGCGTGGCGCAGACCGACGCTCCCATCAACGAGGTGCTGGCGGCTGGCATCATCAAGCTCAGCGGCTGGGACGGCGAGAGCAACTTCGTTGACCCCATGTGCGGCTCAGGCACATTCCTCATTGAGGCCGCTTTGATAGCCGCCAACATCAACCCGGGCGTGTATCGCCAGGAATATGCCTTCCAGAAGTGGCCCGACTATGACGCCGACCTCTTTGAAGCCATCTATAATGACGACAGCGGCGAGCGGGAGTTCAACCACAAGATTTACGGCTACGACATTTTGGGTAAGGCCGTTGCCGCTAGCAACGCCAATATCAAGAATGCAGGCCTCACACAGTATATCGAGGTTGAGCGCGTGCCACTCGAGGAGCAGGAGACAGCCCCCGAGAAAGGCGTGCTCATCACCAATCCGCCCTATGGCGAGCGCCTCACCAGCGACGAGCTGCCACAGCTATATGCCACTCTGGGCACCAAGCTCAAGAAGGTGTTCCTTGGCTACGACTGCTGGCTTATTATGGGCACCAACAAGGAGCTTATCGACAGTCTGGGCCTCAAGGCTTCGCTGCACTATCCATTGCTCAATGGCGACATCGAGTGCGAGCTGCGTGAGTATGTGATTTTTGACGGCAGCTTCGACGATATGCGCCGCAGGGGCGGTAGCATCAAGAACACCGAGTTCCGCGCCAGCGAGAAGCCCGAATATACACGCCGTGAGCGAGACGACAAGCCACGCCGCGAGTTCAAGCGTGGAGAGCGTGGAGAACGCCGCGAGGGTGGTTTTGACAAGAAGCGTGGAGAGCGAGGCGAGCGCCGTGAGCGCCGCGAAGGAGGCTTCAAGCGTGACGGGCGTCCTGGACGTCATCGTGCTGAGGGCGACCGTGGTGTGAACCCCATGCGCAAGCGTCGTGAGGATGGCGACCGCGGCGAGAACCCGATGCGCGAGCGTGAAGACGGCACTCGCGTTTACCGCACCGATAGGCCATACAGCGAGGGCGACGGTCGTACACCGCGCCGCACGTTCTCGTTCCATGGCCCGCGCCTGGGCGAAGACAAGGAGCGCCCCGTCTTCAAAGGCCGCCGCAACGGCTGGAAACGCCGCGACGCAACCGCTGGAGAAGAGAGTAATGATTAATGGGTAATGCTTAATGGGTAATGCTTAATGCTTAATGGGTAATGCGGAATGGGTAATGTTTAATTCTTAATAGAAAAACAAAGATAATATCCGATTCTCGATCTCCGATTTCCGTAACAATGTCAAAGAAGGGCAGTTACATAGTAGATTATTTCAACAATCGCGGCTTTTTTGGGCTGTCGTTGCTGATTCTTGTCATCTTGTCGGTGATAGCCAGCGGCAATTTTGAGGTGCCACAGCGCGGCTATGGCACGTTGCACAATATCGCCGACTGGATCTCGAGCAGCGGTGACACCTCGTGCTTTGTAGCTGTGCTGTGCAATATCGTGATTGGCGTACTTCTCGTCACGCTCAACATAATGTACCGCTACATCAAGACTTACAACTGCTTTGTTTTTGCGTCGGTCTTCGTGCTGCTGCAGGGCATGAACCCGTTTTTGAGCACCCGCTTCTTTGCAGGCACGGCGATGTGCCTGGTGGTGGTCATAGCGCTGTTCTTCCTGTTTGACCTTTACGGCAAGCAGCAGATGGCGTCGCAAGGCGTGTTCCTTATAATGGCGCTGCTGTCGTTCTTCTCGATATACCACTATGTGTTCCTGCTGCTGGTGCCTCTGTTTATCGTGGGCTTCGCCTATATGCGCGCGATAAATGTGCGCGCTTTGCTGGCGATATTTTTTGGACTAGTAACGCCTTACTGGATAGCTCTGGGCACAGGTCTTGAGAGTTTCTCCTCGTTTCATGCTCCTGAACTGTCGCAAGTGTGGAGCAGCGTGCCAACCTATGCTGGTAAGAGTTGGGCAATCTCGGTGGCCATAGCCATCACAGCATTGACTGTGTTGCTCACCATCAGCAATTTCAAGACAATGCTCAACTACAGCGTGCATGTGCGAGCCTACAACAACTTCTTTGTGGCTCTGTCGATTTTTGTGTTGCTGATGATGCTGGTTGACTATAACGACTTCTTGCTATACTTGCCACTGATGAATATGTGTCTGGCTATCCAGTTTGGCCATTGGTACGTAATCACTAGGCATGAGACCCGCCAACCCTTGACGATGTGGCTCCTGGTGGCGATGCTCACAGCCTATATTGTTGCAATGGCGATAGTGTGATAATTGAAGTTTAGAGTTTCGGGAGGAAATTTGTGTGATGATGAAGATAGTTGCCGACAGCAAAATTCCTTATCTCAAAGGTGTTCTTGAGCATGTGGCTCAGGAAGTGCTCTATGTCCCTGGCACTGAGATTTCCGGTGATGTGGTGCGCGACGCCAATGTGCTGCTCACCCGCACCCGCACCCATTGCGACAGCGCGTTGCTTGAAGGCAGCAAAGTGGAATTCATTGGCACGGCAACCATTGGCACCGACCATATCGACCTTGACTATTGCCGCCGCCATGGCATCACTGTGGTCAACGCTCCAGGGTGCAACGCTCCGGCGGTGGCGCAGTGGGTGCACGCCACAATTCTGCAGTGGATGCAGGCTAATAATGTGACACATCCCATCACTCTTGGTGTGGTGGGAGTGGGCCATGTGGGAAGCATCGTGGCGCGCTGGGCACAGGAGTTGGGCTACCGCATCTTGCTCAACGACCCGCCCCTCGCCGAGGGCGTGGAAAACGTGGAAAGTGGAACGAGGAACGGAAATCTCTCCACTCTGCACTCTGCACTCTATACTCTCCGCTGCTTGCAGCGTGAGTGCGACATTATAACGTTCCATACTCCTCTCACTCGTGATGGCAAATATCCTACTTGGCACTTGTGCGACGAGGATTTCCTGAGAGGGCTGAAACGCTGCAAACTTATTCTCAACGCTGCCCGCGGGGCGGTGTGCGACAATGAGGCGCTGCTGCGCTGGCAAGGCGACGTGGCGCTCGACTGCTGGGAGCATGAACCCGCCATCAACCGCGAATTGCTTGACAAGGCTTTTGTGGCGACCCCTCACATCGCTGGCTACAGCCGTCAAGGAAAAATGCGTGGCACGGCAATGGTGATAGAGGCGCTAAACCGCTATTTCGGCTGGAATCTGCCTGTTCCCGAGGTTGACAAGCCTCTGCTCGGCGCAACTGATGCCACCCCACAGCTCATTATGGATAGCTATAACCCCCTCCACGACACCGTAGCCCTAAAAGCGGCCCCTGGCCAGTTTGAATCCCTACGCAACAACTACCTCCTGCGAGGGGAGGTTTGATAGATGGGTAATGGGTAAAGCGGATTGCGTAATGCGTAATGGGGTGTAGTACACTAACAACGCCCACTCTTGAAAAGGTGTTGTGATTTTGCTATGCAATGTTTTCTTTCTGCTTCTTTGTGTACTTATTCTCTTTTTTGTACCTTTGCAGCGCAAAAACGATAATATTTTAATATTATGTCAAGGAACAAGGAAAATGCCGGTGGGATAACGCTGCTGGGCAATCAGGGAACGAAATATGAGGATACCTACAATCCTGGGGTGCTGGAGACCTTTGAGAACCTGCATCCCGATAACGAGTATGTCGTGACTTTCGACTGCCCTGAGTTCACCGCTTTGTGCCCCATCACTGGCCAGCCCGATTTTGGGCATATCGTGATACGCTACATCCCTCGCGTGCGCATGGTGGAGAGCAAAAGCTTGAAGCTTTATCTATTCAGCTTCCGCAACCAGGGCGACTTTCATGAGGACTGCGTGAATATCATCATGAAGGACCTGGTGAAGTTGATGGATCCTAAGTATCTGGAGGTGACAGGCTATTTCAACCCTCGTGGCGGCATCTCGATTATGCCTTTTGCCAATTATGGCGACGCCGAGCATCAGGACATGGTGAAGCAGCGCATCCTAGACAGCCTCAACAATAAGTGATATGGCAAAAGACGCAGTGATAATACTTTCGGGAGGTATGGATTCGTGCACTATGCTGCATGAGTTTCGTGACGAGATAGCACTCGCCGTCACCTTCGATTACGGCTCCACGCAGAACCACCGCGAGCAGCAATATGCTGTGGCGCAATGCCAGCATTTGGGCATCAAGCACTTCATTATCCCGCTCGACTTTATGCACCGCTACTTCAAGAGCGCGCTACTCGAGAGCCCCGACGCCATCCCCGAGGGCAACTACGACGAGGAAAACATGAAGGCGACGGTGGTGCCCTTCCGCAACGGCATCATGCTAGCGATAGCATGCGGCATAGCCGAGAGTAACGGCCTCAAGCGTGT
>JAFZUL010000006.1 GCA_017618355.1 Muribaculaceae bacterium | reverse complement strand
TTCTGTCTAACTCACGCAAGTTATTGCGGGCTGTGTTTCTTGCGGTATTCCGATGGGGTGAGACCAGTGTGCTGACGGAAAATCTTGGAGAAGTAGCTGCTCGACTCAAAGCCGCAGTTGTAGCCAATATCTCCCACAGGGTCTTCGGTCTCGAGCAGCAGCTCTTGAGCTTTAACTATTCTCATCTGTCTGATGTAACTTGCGGTGTCTATGCCAAGCACGCTGTTTACCTTGCGGTTAAGCTGTCGCTGACTAAGGTTCATGGCGTCGGCGATGAGTGCGGAGTTGAGTTCTGACTTCGCAATGTTCTTCAAGATAATGCCTTTCACTTTTTCGATGAACACTTCATTCTTTCGTGCAATGTTGGAAAGAATTTTTGTGGTATCAACCGTTTCGATGGTCTCATGTGGAACCTCTGGAGCCTCGGGTTCTTCGCCAGTAAGCTGAACTTGATATTTCATCCTGAGTCTTTCGCGTGTGTGGAGCAGGTTGTCTGCAATGGTAATCAGCTCGTCGCGTTTGAAGGGCTTAGTAAGGTAGGCGTCGGCGCCAGTGGAAAGGCCTTCCAAACGGTCATTGTCGGTGTCACGAGCCGTGACGATGATGATGGGGATATGGCTAACCAGCTCGTCTTCACGTAGTCTGCGGCACATCTCCAGACCGTCAACCTTTGGCATCATAAGGTCGGTGATGATGATGTCGGGAATGACTTCTCGGGCCTTCTCGAGACCATCCTCGCCATCGTGCGCGATAATAACGTTGTAGGTGCTCTCCAGCACGTGTTCTATGTAGGTTGCCACATCGGGGTTGTCCTCCACTACGAGTGCTATGCGCTTGTTGTCGTTATTGAGGATTGTGTCGGCCGAAGACGGCTTATCTACAGTCTCTTGCACCGGCTCGGTGTAGTCGTCGGAGCTAGGAGTGATCATCTTTGGAATCCATTTGGGATATTCCCTGTTCTTGTGTTTGGCGGGGAGTGTTATGGTGAAGATAGTGCCCTCACCCTCTTGGGTTTGCACCTCAATCTTTCCTTCCATAGCCTCTGTCATCTGTTTCACTAATGCCAGTCCAATGCCAGTGCCGAGGTCGGCGTTTTCTGTGCTGCCCTGGAAGAACATATCGAAGATGTGTGGCAGTTCTTCCTGCTTAATGCCGCAGCCCTGGTCGCTGATGGAAAGCACCACGTTATTCTTCTTGCGGCTTATGTCCACGGTTATGTGGCCATTTGGAGAGTCAAACTTTATGGCATTGGAAATCAGGTTTGTCACTATGCTGTGGCAATATTCAGGCACAAAGTCGATGTTGAAGTCGCTCTCATCGTGAGTGAAGTTAATCGTGGTGTCTTGACGTTGAGCATACACACTCATGTTCTCGACAATCATATTGACAAGCACTGCCAAGTCGCCGTGCTTCCAAGGCAAACTACCTATCGCTGTTCTTACCTTAGATATGTTAAGAAGCTGGTTTACAAGTCTAAGCAGGTGATTGCCCTGATTGATAATTGCGTTATATTTGGGATGCTTCGACTCGTTGCTCTCCTCGCTTTTGAGCTCTTCGGCTTCACCCAGGATTACTGTGAGTGGGGTGCGGAACTCGTGAGTGACGTTGGTGAAGAAGCGGTCACGCAGCTGCTCGGCGTTCTTCTCGGCTTTGCGTGCTCGTGATCTCAGCATGATGATGACAAACAATGCGATGCACAGCACGAGCAGCGAGATGGCGGCGATGATGGCAGCGGTGATGATGAGTCGCTGAATTGTGATGGAGTTTTGCTGTTCTTCAATCTTGAGCTCTTTCTCCTTGGTTTGAAACTCCATGGCATAGTAGGAGGTTAGCTTGCTGGTTGCCTCATCGTAGATGCTGTCGGCAAGGCTGTTGCTCTGACTCAGATATTTTGCCGCTTGTTTAGGGTTAGAGTCGCTTATGATGTTGGCGAGCAGCAGATAATTCTCTTTAAGCACGTTCTTGGCGTCACATTCTTTAGCGATGTCGGTGCTCTGGTTGAGCCATTTCAAAGCTTGTGACTTGTCGCCGAGTTTTATATACAGAGCACCGAGGTTCTTGTAGGCAAGCATCATGTTGTACCTGTCATCGTTTTTCTCAAACATCTCGATTGCTTGCTTGTAGTTGTCGAGCGCCTTTTTGGTGCTGTCGGTCTCGGCATAAATGTCGCCAAGTGTCAATATTCGCCGCATAATCTGTGCTGAGTCGTTGGCGGTGGTGTCGATGGCAAGAGCCTTGTTGATATAGTCTAATGCCATGTCGGGCTCGTCGAGCTTTAGATAAATCTCGGCTGCCATTCCGTAGCGGTTAGAGAGTTGGCGGCTATTGGGCTTTTTGATGCTTTTTTCAAGTTCCAGAGCTTTGTTGATGAGAGTTTTGGCTTCGTTGGGACGTTGAGCGGCAAGATAGATGTTGGCGATGTTGCTGTAAGATGCGCTGATGCGCTCGTTATCCTTTAGTTGCTCATCGATGTGCAGTCCAGCAAAAGCGTTGTTGAGCGCATTGTCGTTCATGCCGATGCGTTGATAGCAAGCTGCCAATTGAGCGTAGGCGTCGCTCATCGCTACCTTGTTGTTTTTAGAAATAGCCTTCATGGCATCACGCGTGAGTTCTATCGACTTGTTGAAGTCGGCTCGGTTGTAGCTTTCGTAGGCTTTGTGCATCAGGCTGTCGTAGGTGGCTTTTGTGGAGGAAGTGCTTTCGCCTGAAGCATTATTGTTTTTCTTGCACGACACATCAATGACTAAACATAATAGGATAGTCATTGCTATTGTTGATGCAGCTCTAAATCTATGTGAAAAGTTCTTTGCCATGAGTGATATGTTATATCGTTAAGATATGGGAGTTCGTTTTATGATTCTCAGGTGGGAGAGACGTATCTTGCCTGGTTGTCCCTGTTGCGGCGATGGTCGATGCAGGCGCAGTTGCAGGGTGTTGTTGCCTTTAAGAAGCCTGACGTTGAGACGGTTGCTGTAGGCTTTACTAAGCCATAGTCCCTCGCCAAGAGGAGGAGTAGCCACCACTCCCTGCATATGACCGTTGGCAGTGACCTCCAGCATCTGGCATGGTGCTAGCAGAGAGGCCTGTCCACTGCCGTTGCTGTAAAGCACATCTACTATGAAGTTCCCCGCTTCAGTTGTGGTGACAGGTATCGAGACCCATGAAGTGGTGTCGGTTATCTCAATAGGGTCGAGGGGATTGTAATCTCCGCAGATAGGCATTTTCAGCTGTAGGATTAATTGCTGATTGTAACGGGAAAAATCATAAGCTGAGGCGGTGGCGGTGATGAAGTGTGGTTTGGAGATATAGCTTGTGCCAAACTTGTTTACCGCCAATAGTGAGAAGCTGCGGTAGCTCACGGTATCGCGAGTTCCTAGCACAGAGTCGCGCATTGAGTAGCGCTCCTCATCGTTGATAAGGATTTTATATCCGTTGTCGCCGTTATAGTTATAGGTGGTGCCGTAGAATCCGTCCCATTGCCAAAGCGGAGTCTCGGGTAGGTAGGACAAGTCTTTAGTGACGGTGATTTTTCCTGCGCTGGTATAGATGTCGTTCATGGTAATCACTATCTTGTGATGTCCGCTGATGTTCCCGTCGATGAAATTGTCGGCAAGCTCTTTGCCGTCAAATGAAATTTTACTCAGATTGTTGCCAGTGCCTTTGATGGTGATATCGAGCACGGCGTTGCGGTATTTGAACGACTTGATGGTCTTCTTGCCTTGAAAGCACATAGGCACTTTGGGGCGGAATTCTATGCCGTTGGGCAGGAATTTCATGCCGGCAATCACGTTATAAATCATCGAGAGGTTTCCGGCGGCGTTTCCACGGGAGTATTAGATGTCAATAGGCGCGCCTGTAGTCGCCGAGGTGCTGACGTCGCAGCTGGCGAGCAGTGCTTGTGGCCTGATTTGAGCGCCTATGCCTCGTCTCAGCATAGCTATGTTGTCGTTGCGAGCGGCGGCAAGGTTCCAGAGCGCCTGCACCATCGGTATGACGGCATTGTTGAACTCAGGCCTCACGCTCATATTAATGGGGTAGGTGAGCGGTATGCCATAGTAGGAGAGATGCATCTCGTTGACAAGTGTCTCGCCTCGGTTGTCGTCGGCAATATCCCACAGCACACACAGCGCCTGGCCCATATTGTCGGAACATGGCGACATCATGTTGAGAGTGCCACCATACAGGTACTGCGAGTAATAACCTTTAAACTCTTCCCACAGGCGGTGGTTGATGGCGTCTTTGATAGATTCGGCTTTACGGCTATAATTTGCGATTTCAAACTCGTCGCACATTAACTCCACGACACGGTAGGCATGCTCCATGATGGCGTTGGCGACTAGGGGCGTTGTCTCAAAGATGTCGGCAACACTAGCCCAGGGCGGATAGTATTGGTTGATATTGCTCACATTGTAGGGGCAAGTGGCACGATATAGTCCTGTCTCGCGGTTTAGTAGCCCTGAGTTCTCGATTATTTCTAGGTTTTTGACGATGATGTCGTAGGAATATTTGAGCCATTCCTTGTCGCCATTGACGCAATACACGTTCCAAGCGGCAGTCGCCCAAATCATTTTGTTGGCTAGGGAATTATAGGTTTCAATGCTGTCGCTAGTAGTGATGATGCTGTCGGTGACCATTGACTTTAGAGCCTGCATTGATTTCTCTGGCTCCAGATAGGCAAGTGCCAGAGCTATGGCATAGCATTCTTGCGAGGCTATGAAGTTGTCATGGCTTTGGGCGCTGTTCTTGGAAATCTCTTCTATCGACATGTTGTGCAACAAGTCCATCAGTTTTTGAGGGGACTCATACACAGGGAAATAGGCGTTAGGAGAGTTTATATTCCATTCTTTGCTGACTTCGCGCTGGGGGATGGATAAGTTTATCGTGACGTTAGACACCTCACCGCTGCTAGGCATCTCGTCAATGAGCAGTTCAGGATGAAGTGGGCATTGCTCGGCTTCGATGTCGAGCGGGGCGATGTCGGCAGTGAGCCACACGCCCTTGTAGTTTTCTGCATAGATAGTGTCGTGAGTAGGTGTGACGAAAAATCCCTTGTCGTTCAAGTCGTTCTTGATTGCACTTAGGTCGATTTTTAGCTTTAACTCACTAGGGCGCACTATCTTTTGTGACAAAGAACGCTTATGGTCGGCAACGCAGGCTTTGATGACGTTGGCTTCGGTATCTTCAGTCAGGTCGATGTAGTGGTACTCTCCCGGTCGCAGTTCATTGTCGTGGCCATTGATGGCTAGTTTCACTCTGATAACTGCCGGTATGGAGTCGTTGGCTGGCAGCTGGTAGTTAGTGACCAGATGGGTGGCGCTTTTGGCTTCAGCAACCCATTTACCCTCAACCACTTTGTCGATGCCCACAGTGAACTTCTCGTTCTGAGTTATCACATCTTTAGGTATCGCGTCGTTGTGGCACGATAATAGCGTTGCCGCTAATAATACAGCTAGCAACAACACCCTAAAATGACTTATTTTTCCTGTCAAGTGCATTTTACACTGCAAATGTAGATAGAAATTTCCAATATTTTTATAATAATGTGCCAAAAAGTTGTGAAGATTTGTCGCTTTGCTGGTTTTGTCGCTTTCAAGCTCGCTGGTTTTGTCGCTCGCAGGCTAGCTGGTTGAGTGAAAAACAAGTGAAAATCAAAGTTTTTTTGCTACTTTTGAGAAATTTGTTTTGCAGTTCCGAAAAAATGTTGTACCTGTGCGCGCCATTACAATTTTAGGTGTCTTACCAACGCCGTTATTGTATAACACATTAAATATATATTTAAAATGAAACAAGGTATTCATCCTGACAACTATCGCGAAGTTGCTTTCAAGGACATGTCTAACGAAGAGGTATTCATCACTCGCTCTACAGTGAACACTAAGGAGACTATCGAGATTGATGGCAAGACTTATCCCCTGGTAAAACTTGAGATTACCAGCTCATCATACCCCTTCTTCACCGGCAAGCAGAAGCTGGTTGACACCGCTGGTCGTGTTGATAAGTTCTTGAGCCGCTATGGCGACCGCAAGAAGAAATAATCTCTTCAAAAAGGTTAGTTAGTACAAAAGAACCGTGGCCATAGTAGCCGCGGTTTTTTTACGAAAAATGAAATGTTGGAGTCTCTTCAATGTTTCATTTTGCTTATGTGATGGTGTATTTTTACGCTTCTCTTGGTCGTGTTGCGATAAATTGCTAATTTTGCACCATGGAAGAACGAAAGAAACTTATGGCAATCATCAATCCTTTTTCTGGCAACAGCAAGAAGGATAATGTGCCACAGCTTTTGGAAGATATAATTGACCACGATAAGTTTGACTTGAGAATCGAATTTGTGACTAGAGAAATACGTGTCAGTGACTTGGCAGCAAAGGCCGTTAAGGAAGGCTACTACGGCGTGATTGCCATTGGCGGCGATGGCACCGTGAATGGTGCTGCTTCGTCGTTGACCAATAGTGATGTCGCGTTGGCTATAATCCCTTGTGGCTCAGGCAACGGCCTAGCTCGCCACTTGGAGATTCCCATGAACATGAAGAGGGCGATAGAGATTATCAATAACGACCATGTGGAAGTCTGCGACTATTGCACTCTCAACGACAAGACCTTCGTGTGCACTGGCGGCATGGGCTTTGACGCCGAGATTGCCGACCGCTATTCCAAGCGCACCACGCGTGGCTCGCTCAATTATGTTAAGACGGCATTTCAGGTCTATGCCCATTATAAACCTATCCACTGCAGTTTTGAGATTGATGGCGAAGTTATTGAGGAAGACGTGTTTGTTATTACTTGCGCCAATGCGTCGCAGTATGGCAATAATGCCTACATCGCCCCTCATGCCAGCATTCAAGACGGCCTGCTCGACATCACTGTGATAAAGCCGTTTAAACGCATCGAGTGCGGAATAGTCGGAGGCAGCCTCTTCACCAAGACGGTGCACAAAAACCACCATGTGGATACTTATAAGGCTCGTGAGATAAAGATTCACACTTCGGAGCCTCACGTTTATCATATAGATGGCGAACCAATGGAGCAAATCACCGACATGACAGTGACTTGTCATCCTGGTGGTATCAAGTTCTTTGTGAAATAGCGACAGTGGCGCAGTTTAGAGTTTAGTGTTAAGAGGTTATTGACAGAAATGATAACCGTGAATCGTTTATTGTTTATCGAATACTAAAATGTGAACTATAAACTAAGAACTAATAACTAAAAACTGATAACTATATTTTATGAAAATTGTTTTGGCGGTAGTGGGGAAGATGGCTGGGGGCTATTTGAGCAAGGGCATAGAGGAATATACCTCGCGGCTCAAGCACTATGTGCCGTTTGAGATACAGTACATTGCCGACGCGAAGAACACCAAAAACCTTACTGAGGCGCAGCAGAAGGCCGCCGAAGGGCGCAATATCCTCGCCGCTCTCGACATCAGCGACCATGTTGTGCTCCTCGATGAGCACGGCAAGCAGTTCACATCGATGGAGTTTGCACGATATATAGAGAAGAAGATGGCAACTGTTCAGCGCCGGCTCGTCTTCGTTGTTGGCGGACCTTACGGTTTCTCTCCCGATGTCTATGCTCGCGCCAACGAGAAAATCTCGCTCTCAACAATGACTTTCTCTCACGAGATGATACGCCTTATCTTCACCGAGCAGCTCTACCGCGCCATGACCATCCTCCGCGGAGAACCTTATCACCACGAATAACATTTCTTTTTAAGACAATGAATGACAGAGCAGTTGTTTTCTTTTTATTAAAGACAATTGCTCATTATTTTTTTGCTTAGTTTCGAGAAAAAGTGCTAACTTTGTGGCAAAACTAATTTAAACCCGAATGATATGAAAACAAGAGACGAATTGATTGATGAGTTGATTGACTTGGCGTTTGCCGAGGATATTGGTGATGGCGACGCAACCACATTGTGTAGCATTCCAGCCGATGAGATGGGACGCTCGCGCCTGATAATCAAAGAAGAAGGCATTCTTGCTGGTGTGGAGATGGCAAAGAAGGTGTTTGAGAAGTTCGACCCCGAACTGAAGATGACGACCTACATCGAGGATGGTGCCCATGTGAAGCCGGGTGACATCGCTTTCATTGTGGAGGGCAAGGTGCAATCGCTGCTTCAGACCGAGCGCCTGATGCTTAACATCATGCAGCGCATGAGCGGCATAGCCACCGTCACTGCACACTATCAGAAAGAGCTTGAAGGTCTGCACACTAAGGTTCTCGACACCCGCAAGACCACTCCTGGAATGCGCATCATGGAGAAGGATGCTGTGAAGATTGGCGGCGGCTGCAACCACCGCATCGGCCTCTTCGACATGATTCTGCTCAAGGACAACCATGTAGATTTCGCTGGTGGCATTACTGCTGCTATCGAGGGTGCAAAACGCTGGTGCAAAGAGAACAACAAAGACCTGAAGATTGAGATTGAGGTACGTGACCTCGACGAGTTGCGCGAGGCGCTTGCCGCAGGCGGCGTGGACCGCGTCATGTTCGACAACTTCACTCCCGAACTCACCCGCGAGGCGGTGAAAATCGTTGACGGTCAGGTTGAGACCGAGTCGAGCGGCGGCATCACCATCGACACGTTGCGCTCCTATGGCGAGTGTGGCGTGGACTATATCTCGGTTGGCGCATTGACCCACAGCGTGAAGTCGCTTGACATGAGCTTCAAAGCGTTTTAGACATCATATTTCAGAGTAAATAATTGTTATGAGAAAATATTTGTCTTTGGTGGCTATTGTCTTAATGACAATGGCTGCTTGGGCCGATGAGGTGACTTTTGACTTCTCTTCAGAGTCTGGACTGGAGGCCATGGGTATCACTGCCCCTGCGCAGAGCAATGGCGTGAACCTTACCGATGTGGGGACCATCACAATCAATGGTGTAAGTCTCACCGCTGTGAATGGCTCCACCGAAACCCGCGTGTGGAACTCTCAAGGAAGCTACACTCTGCGCATTTATGTGGGCGGCAGCATAACCTTTGCTGTGGAAAGCGGCAGCATCACTGACGTCACTGTCAATGCCGCAAATACCTCAAACTTTGACTTGCTCGTCAATGTTGGCAACTATTCTGTTAATGGAGCCGTGGGCACATGGAGCGGCAGCACCTCATCTGTGACATTCACTCACTCTACCAGCAAGAATGCTCAAATCGCTAGTATTGTGGTGACTACCAGTGATGAGGATCCCATAGATGACCCTAATGGCGAGGACCCTAATCCCGTCGATCCTAACATCACCAAACTCGACTCGCTGGCCAATCTTGAGGCCCTTGCCGACGGCACCGAATTCCAGTTCACCACCGAGGCCTATGTGCAGTATCAATGGGGCGATTACCTGTGGCTAATGCAGCTCGATGATGAGTATTATGCCTATGCAGCTATGGTATATGGCGATGTGCGCCAATATCCTGTTGGAGCGGTGATTCCTGCTGGATGGACCGGCAAGAAGACAACCTATAAAGGCCTTGTGGAGATTACTGATCCCACCCATTTCAAAGCCGCGACTAATATGGTTGACGAGATGTTTACCGAGCCATTCGATATGACGGGTTATGTGTCGTATATCGAATCAGACCACTACGAGAACATGCGTGTGAAGATTAATGGCATAACCCTGAGCGAGATAGATTCTCAAGGCAACTTCACAATAACCAGCAATGAGGAAGACGCGGATGGCAACCTAATCACCGTCACGATGGCTGGATATAACAAGTTTGGCATTGACTACCCCGCTGTTGACCCCACTGAGAAATACAATATCGACGGAATGGTGACTATATACAACGATAACTATCAGCTCTATCCAATCACAATAGAGGAGGCTCCCGGCACTCGTTTGTGGAAAGTGACCTACGAGGGGCTGGAAGGCAATATGAAGCTTGCCGACTCGCTATACGTGGTGATGCCGTTGACCGACAACCAGATTCTCGTCACCGACAATTCAACCGAAATCTTTGTTGATACCTATGCCGAATGGGGTTACACCTGGTATCAGGACTGGTACCCCACATGGATAGCCCTAGATTGCGGTGACAATACCGAGTTGTTCAATGCTGTCCGCCAGATGCAAGTTTTGGCGCCAAACACCGTCAGGGGTGAGGTGGTTGATGTGGCTACTAATCCGCGCATGATTCTCAGTTCGACACCTACGGGTATCACCGACCCCAATTTCACTGGTTATTACACATATAGTTACAACTTAAGCTACGATAAGATTCAGGCGCTTGGCAACGAGTATGCTCTGGCGCATGGCAAGTACAAACTCATCAACGGCGAGCCATATCTGTGTAGTGCCGAGGACACTGTGATGGTGCGTCTTGACTTCAGCCTCAATCCTGAGTTGCAGGCCAGTCTCGTCTCTGACAATCGCTACGAAATGATGAGTGTCTTCAAGGTTAATGAACCCTGGGAGGCTGAGGAATATAAAGTTGCACCGCAGAGGTCATTCCAACCAGCTGTGCGCAAGACGATGAAAGCCCTAGCTCTCAAGGTGCACTACAGCGACGCAGATTATTACACCAACTACACCATCATGCCCGTGAGTGCCGAGACAGTCACCGCACTTTACAATATCGACACCGCAAAGCAGGTGACAAAGGTAAGCTACGTCAGCCCTACAGGCATCGTAAGTGGCACACCATTCCCCGGCGTGAACATAGTCATCACCCAGTTCAACGACGGCACACGTATTGTTACTAAGGCGTTAAAATAGTTAGTCATTAAAGTTAATAATGACCAGTGAGTCTCCAAAAAGGACTCGCTGGTCATTTTTTTGTTTTGATTTTCAAAAAAATCACTACCTTTGCAGCCGCAAAAGTAGTGGAGTGGCTTGTCGCTCGCGCCACTGGAGCGCGAGAGGAAAGTCCGGGCAACACAGAGCATCGCATTTCTTAACGGGAAGCTGGGGGCGACCTCAGGGTTAAGGTGACAGAAAATAACCGCCACCCATGGGTGGTAAGGGTGAAAAGGCGGGGTAAGAGCCCACCGGGCGCCACGGCGACATGGCGCGCCGCACCACCTGCGAGTTGCAAGGTCAAGTATATCGGCATCTAAGGGTTGCTCGCCCATTGTCGAGGGGTAGACTGCTATACTGCCGTGGCAACACGTCAGACAGATAAATGACAAGCGGCGTTACCTACGGGTAATGACTACATAACCCGGCTTACAGCTCCACTGCTTTTTTTCTTTTTTTCTTCCGAAATTTGGGGTGATGCGATGACGACCATGAAATGCGTGATGGGTCTCCCGCTTAAAATTTTTATTTTAATTTTCAATTAATTTTAAGCGCATAGCGCGCCCACTCTAACGTCTAATGTGCCCTCATTTCTTAAATCTTTATGTGCTTAAACAAGTCACCGAGGACGTAGAAGCTGCCGCCGACGAAGATGGCATCGCTGGGCTTGGCTGCTTTTAGGGATGCTTTGTAGGCGTCTGTAACTTTAGTGTAGTTATCTCCTTTTAGCCCTTGTTTTGCGGCGAGGGTTTGAAGGTCTTGCGCCTTCATGGAGCGTGAAGATTGCGCTGGTGTGAAATAGTAGATGGCATCTTTTGGCATCATGCCGAGGACTGTGTCGATGTCTTTGTCGGCCGAGAAGCCGAGCACCATGTGCAACTTGTCACATTTGAGGTTTGCTAATTGCTTTGACTGAATCTCCCACGCTCCTGCATTGTGTCCTGCATCATAAATAACTGTAGGTTCTTTGCCCACTACCATCCATCGTGCCATGAAGCCTGTGAGTTGGCACACATGGGTAAAAGCCTTGGAAACAGCATTTTTTGTGATTTCTACGCCATTCTTTTTCAGTGCTGAAATGGCATAAAGCACGGTGTTGGCATTCTTGATTTGGTAGTCGCCAGACAGTTGGCATGTGAGAGCGCCATAGTTGATTGTCGTGAGTTGCAAAGTGCCGTCATCATTATGAGAAGCATTGGTCACTAGCGGAGCATCTTGAGCCACAACAATAGGGGAGTGGCACTCGTGGGCTGTGCGCTCAAAGACCTCTCGAACTTCGGGTTTGTCGGCCTCGCCAATAACTGCTGGCACGCCAGGTTTGATGATGCCCGCCTTCTCGCTTGCTATCTCGGCATGCGTGTTGCCAAGAAACTGTGTGTGGTCAATTGAGATGTTGGTAATTACGCTCAAGATGGGCGTGATTATGTTGCTGCTGTCGAGACGTCCGCCAAGCCCGACCTCTATCACGGCAAAATCAACTTTTTGCTTTTTGAAATATTCAAATGCCAAGGCTGTAGTCAATTCAAAGAACGACGGCTCGCATGGGAGGCCGCTCTTAAGCCATCTCTCCACAAAATGGCTCACGGTGCGTTTGCCAATCATCTCGCCATTGACGCGGATGCGCTCACGGAAATCGACGAGATGCGGCGAAGTGAACAGCCCCACGCGGTAGCCGCTGGCTTGTAGGGTGGCGGCGAGAAGGTTGGCGACCGAACCTTTGCCGTTTGTGCCCGCAATATGGATGCAGCGGTAAGCACGATGCGGATTTCCCGTCCAGTCGTCGAGTGCAATGGCTGTGCCTAGGCCTGGTTTATAACCGCTCGCTCCCTGTCGTTCAAAAGCGGGCAGCTGATTGTATAGATAGTTGATGGCGTCTTGATATTTCATATATAGTTGTCAGTTTGTTTTTTTGTATGTTGCGATGCCATCGCAACGATTTTTAGAATATAAAAAAGCCGGCGATTCCTGCCATGATTATTACAAAAATGGGATGAATTTTGGTGAAATAGACAGTGCAGAACGATGCCACGCACAGGGCTATTGAGATAATGTTCTCATTAGAACCGGCAATGCCAAAGTTGTCTTTGTTCATAAGCAGCAACGCGGCGCTGGCGATTAGCCCCACAACTACAGGCCGCAAACCCATAAAGGCACCTTTAATGATGGTGCTGTCGCTGTGACGAGAGATATAGTGGCTGGCGTAGAGAGTGAGCAGGTAGGGCGGCAACACAACCACGAGAGTTGCGATAATTGAGCCGAGAACGTTGCCAGTAGAGACATAGCCAATGTAAGTCGCGCTGTTAATGCCTATTGGACCAGGTGTCATCTGCGAGATGGCGACGATGTCGGTGAACATCTGGTTGGTTATCCAGCCGTTTTTCACCACTTCGCTTTGCACAAGCGAAAGCATCGCATAGCCGCCTCCGAAGCCGAAGAGACCAATTTTAAGGTAAGCCCATATAAGTTTCAGATAGATGCTCATTTCTCACCCTCCTTTCTGTGCTTGAGAGTTACGTTGGTGTAGTAAATGTAGCCGCCTATTCCTCCTAGCACGATGTAAAGAATAGGGTTGGAAACAACTGGCAAGCCAGAGTAGATAAGCGCCGCTACAGCCACTGGGATAATAATTGTTTTCCAGTTGATTTTTGCTGCTCGGGCAGTAGTTATGACAGGTGCTATGATAAGAGCCACCACTGCAGGACGTATGCCTTTGAAGATGCGGGTTAGCACCTCGTTATTCTTGATTGTCTCGGGAGTGAGGAAAATGGCGATGGCAAGAATGATGACAAACGAAGGCAATATAGTGCCGAAGGCCGCCGCCATACTGCCTTTCACACCACGGAGTCGGTCACCAATAACCACAGCTATGTTCACCGCTAGAATACCTGGCATAGCCTGAGCAGTGGCAAGCAGGTCAAGAAAATCATCTTTATCGATCCATTTGTGATTATCAACAATCTCGCGCTCGATTATAGAAATCATAGCCCATCCACCGCCAAAAGTGAACGCGCCAATCTTCATGAACGTGAGCCATAGTTGCAAATATATGTTTGTAACCGATGCCATTGTTTTGCAAAATTACACATTACTTTGCAACATTGCTCGGTTTTCAAGAAAAAATATTACCTTTGCAAGTTTTTTAGAGAGAAAACCTAACAGGTATAGATTAAATGAAGCGATTAAAACATATTTTCTCTGATCAGCGATATATTTACTGGCTTTTCGTCTTCTTGGCGATATTGCCAAATATCTTCATGTTTTTCACCGAATCTACATCGATGCTTACTCGCATCGTGCAGATTGTGTTGCCATTGGGATTCTTCGCTTTTGCGTTCACTTTGGCAAAGAAGCCAGGCAAGCCGTTTTGGTGCCTGTTCTGGTTCATGTTTGTGGGTGCTTTTCAAATTGTTCTGCTGTGGCTTTATGGTGAGTCGCCGATAGCGGTTGATATGTTCCTTAATGTGCTCACCACCAATCCTGGAGAGGCGACTGAGCTGCTGTCAAACTTGCTGGTTGCAGTGATTTTTGTTGTGTTGCTTTATGGTTTTGGTATTGTCATGTCGATAGTTTCGTGGCGTTCCAAAAACACGCTCAGTGACCGCTTCTGCCGCCGCCAGCGCATATGGTCGTTGCCTGTGTTGGCGCTTGGGGCTATTTTGATGATAATAAACGTCTTTGGTGATAGGGGCTTCAAGGCTCAAGACGACGTCTTCCCAATTAATGGCACCTACAATGTGGGTATTGCCATTAACCGCTTTGCCAAACAAAGGAATTATGAATATACTTCACAGAATTTCACTTATCAAGCCACTAATCTAAGGCAAGACTCTGTGCCAGAGATTTATGTTCTTGTTATTGGTGAGACTTCGCGCGCCGATAATTGGAGCCTATATGGTTACAACCGCAACACCAATCCAGGAACCAGCAAACTCAATAACCTGATGGTGTATAGCGATGCGATAACGATGTCAAACACTACCCACAAGAGTGTTCCTATGCTCATGTCGTGTGCTGGTAGCGAACAATACGACAGCCTTTATTATCGCAAAGGAATTATAACCGCTTATAAAGAGGCTGGTTACCAAACGGCTTTCTACAGTAATCAGCGCCGCAATCACTCATTTATTGATGCCTTCGGTAGCGAGGCTCATGAGGTGAAATTCCTGAAAGATAAGGTGTCGTTTGCTGGCAATATCTATGATGATGAGTTGATAGATTGTGTGAAGCAGAGGTTAGACAATTACAATGGCGGCAAGTTGTTTATCGTTGTCCATATGTATGGCTCCCATTTCAACTACAAGGACCGTTATCCGAAAAATGACGCTGTTTTCAAACCCGATAATGTGATTTCGGCTGAGAAGGTGTATAGAAAAGAGCTGATTAATGCCTACGACAACTCAATTGTCAATACTGATAGGGTGCTGTCGTCAATTATCCGAATGGTTGATGCTAACGGTGTGAATAGTGCCGTAGTATTCACTAGCGACCACGGCGAGGACATCTTTGATGACAACAGAAGCCGTTTCCTCCATGCGTCTCCACTGCCCACTTACTACCAGTTGCGGGTGCCACTACTTGTGTGGACATCACAAGTTTTTGCTAATAACTATCCTGATGCAGTGGCGCAGTTGAAGGCTCATAAAGCGATTCCTGTTTCAACCAATATGGTGGTGTTCCACACTCTGCTCGACATGAGTGGCATTTACTCACCCTACAAGAAAGATGCTCTGTCGTTGAGTAACAAAGGCTTCACACCGCAAAAACGACTTTACATCAACGATCACAATGAAATGTTGCCACTCGATAGCTGTGGTCTTAAGCAACTTGACATTGACCAGTTCCGCTCTCACAAACTCCAGTTCCCCTAAATATTGCCTCTCTTCCTTTGTGTTTTTGTAATATGAAAAACAGGTGGTTTTAGAAAAAACCACTAAAGTCTAACTAAAATTTTACTTGTTAATAAGTTTTTTAAAAAAATATATCTATCTGAAATAATAATAGGCGGTTAAGTGCGTTATAAAGGTGTATAACTTAATAAAGAAAGGCTGCCTATGCAAGAAAACTACACCGAGGAATTAAAATTTCAGACACAAGAGGAGCAAGTTGAGCGTGGGCCAAGACTCTCCACAATCAATTTCCTCAAGCAATTTGCTAGAGCTTATACACCTTCGGGTGTTGATCAACCAGGTCTTGAAGGCTTTGTAGCAAATTGAAAACCAACCAACCAACTCTGGCACAATTCGCCCAGAGTAAAAAACAAAGACACCACCCAACTCAGAGCGAGGGGTGGTGTTCATTGTTATTTACGATGTCTTATAACCTTGTCAGTGTGATGATGAAAGTGGCGATAGAGATCAGTGTACCTACCGATGACATTCCCAGCGACAAAGCGGGCGGAACGTTCCACGACTGGCGGGCACGGGAGCTGTTTGGCTCAATGTAGATGATGTCGTTCTGTTGCAGATTGAAGCTTGGCGAGACTATCATATTCTTGTCGTTCATGTTGACAGTCTGGATAGAACGACTGCCGTCGCTGTTGGTGCGCACAATCATCACGTTGTCGCGTCGTCCATGAATGGTGAGGTCGCCAGCCTTTGCTATGGCTTCAAGAAGATTCAGGCGGCCATTAGTGGCTTTAATTTCTCCAGGACTCTTTACTTCACCCAAGATATAGACTCTAAAATTCTGGAAACGCACTTCCACAGATGGTCTCTCGGTGAGGTAGCGTGGGTAGATTTGCGAGGCGATGTAGTTCTCGGTTGCGCTTTTGCTCATGCCGCCCACGTGTAGCGTGCCAAGTAGTGGGAATTCGATGTTGCCTTTATCGTCCACGAGATAGTAATACATCGAGTTCTCGCCACCGGTGTTGGTAGTGGTGCCGCCAATATTATGGACGTAGTCAATCTTGTTGAAAGGTTTCACAGCCTCAGTGTTAGTGCTGATGACATTGATTTGCAGCATGTCGCCAGGCATGACCACGGGGTCACTGGCTTTAGCAGCCGATTGAAGTACTTCTTGAGGCAACTGATTAGCGCCAATCATGTAAGGGATGTCCTTAGTGGAGTTGCAGCTTGTGAAGATTAAAGCTGCCAGTGAAAGTAGTAAAAAGAGTTTTGATTTCATATTGTTGTAAGTTTAAATTTTATTGCAAAAAATCATATCCGCTTGCAAATTTACAGCATCTTTGAGAAATATCAAAATATTTATTGAAATGTTTTAATTTATGCCCTTTTTGCAAGGGTTTGGAGCAATCTTAAAAAGTTGTTAAATCACTGTATTTTTATCATTATTTAAAATAATGTATGTAATTTTGTAGAACTTTTCGGAAGACTTACCATTTAAAGTAGTAAAATAAAGAAAATTAATTAAATATCAACTAATAACTAAAACAACAAATTACCCAGTGAAAACCTTGAACTTTGAAGACTTGATTCAATTCAGGAAAAAAGCTCAGGCGAATCTTAACGTTCGTGAACTGAGTTATGCTGCTGTGAGTGAAAAAAGCTGTGGCCTTGCCGTAGGCACAGAGCACATTGAGCTGCTCTGCTGCGGTGGTACTGGCTGCAAGGCCTCGAGCAGTGCGAAAATTGTCGAGAACCTCAAGGCTGCCATTGAAGCAAATGGCATTGCCAATAAGGTTGATGTGATTGTAACCGGATGTTTCGGCTTCTGCGAGAAAGGTCCTATTGTCAAAGTGATGCCTGACAATACTTTCTACACCCAGGTAAGACCTGAGGATGCCGATGAAATCGTTAAGGAGCACGTTATTGGTGGTCGTCGCGTGGAACGTCTGCTCTATGTTGATCCTAAGACCTCGGAGCACGTGAGCGACTCTAAGCACATGGATTTCTACCGCAAGCAGAAGCGTGTTGCTTTGCGCAACTGCGGTTTCATTGATCCCGAGAACATTGCCGAGTACATCGCACGCGACGGTTATGCTGCACTCTCCAACGCTTTGCAGAACCAGACTCCCGAGGAGGTGATCGACATCATCAAGAGGTCGGGACTTCGTGGACGTGGTGGTGCAGGCTTCCCAACTGGTATGAAGTGGGGCTTTGCACGCAATTATCAGGCCGAGCACAAGTATGTGGTTTGTAACGCCGACGAGGGTGACCCAGGAGCGTTCATGGACCGCTCAATCATGGAGGGTGACCCCCATTCAGTGATTGAGGCAATGGCGTTGTGCGGATACTGCATCGGTGCCAGCGAGGGTCTTATCTACATACGTGCTGAGTATCCATTGGCAGTTCACCGCTTGAAGATTGCCATCGATCAGGCTCGCGAATATGGCATGCTAGGCAAGCGCATTATGGGCAGTGACTTTGATTTCGACATCGAGATTCGCTACGGTGCTGGCGCCTTCGTTTGCGGTGAGGAAACAGCCCTTATCCACTCTATGGAAGGCAAGCGCGGTGAGCCAACCCTCAAACCTCCCTTCCCTGCCGAGAGCGGTTATATGGGATATCCTACTAACGTTAACAACGTTGAGACTCTTGCCAATGTTCCCATAATTCTCACTAAGGGCGCCGATTGGTTCGCATCTATCGGTACCGAGAAGTCGAAGGGTACTAAAGTGTTCGCACTTGCTGGCAAGATCAACAACGTGGGACTTATCGAGGTTCCAATGGGCACAACCTTGCGCGAGATTATCTACGATATTGGTGGTGGTGTGAAAAATGGCAAGAAGTTCAAGGCTGTTCAAACTGGTGGCCCTTCAGGAGGCTGCTTGACCGAGAAGCACCTTGATATTCCTATCGACTACGAGAGTCTTGGAGCTGCTGGTTCAATGATGGGTTCTGGTGGTATGATTGTAATGGACGAGGACGACTGTATGGTTTCAGTTGCCAAGTTCTATCTTGAATTCACCGTTGGCGAGTCGTGCGGTAAGTGCACTCCCTGCCGTATCGGTAACAAGCGTATGCTTGAGATTCTGACCCGCATCACTGAGGGCAAGGGTACTATGGATGACATTGAGCACCTCAAATCGCTCGCGGCAACCATCAAGGACACTGCACTCTGTGGTCTCGGACAGACCTCTCCAAACCCTGTATTGTCAACTATTGACAATTTCTATGATGAATATGTAGAGCACGTTAAGAAGCATACTTGCCGCGCTAAGCAGTGTAAGGCTCTCTTGACCTACACAGTTAACCCCGAGAAGTGTAAAGGCTGTGGCGCTTGCGCACGCAACTGTCCTGCCGACGCTATCATGGGCGATGTGCGCAAACCTCATGTTATTAATCCATTCAAGTGCATTCGCTGCGGTATGTGCCAGTCGCGTTGCCACTTCGATGCTATTCAGATTTTCTAACGACTCACGATTATTATCATCATGGAAGAGAAATTGATAAAACTTACAATAGATAACCATGTAGTGGAAGTGCCCAAAGGCACTACACTGCTCGAGGCCGGCAAGCTCGTCGGCATCGATATTCCCACTTTGTGCCACATCGACCTCAAAGGCACTTGTGTGAAGAACAAACCAGCATCTTGCCGTCTGTGTGTGGTAGAGGTGGAAGGACGTCGCAACTTGGCACCTGCTTGCGCAACCGCTTGTATGCCCGACATGGTGGTTTACACCAATTCGGCACGCGTGATTCGCGCTCGCAAGACCATTGCCGAGCTCATCCTCAGCGATCACCCCAACGATTGCCTCACCTGCCCCAAGTGCAGCAACTGTGAGTTGCAGCGCTTGGTAATGCGTTTGAACATCCGTGAGATGCCTTATAACGATGGCGAGAAGAGCCAGCGTAAGAATGAGGTGACTCCAGCTATCACCCGCAACATGGAGAAGTGTATCTACTGCCGCCGTTGCGAGAGCGTTTGTAACGAGGTTCAGAGCGTAGGCGTGCTTGGCGCTATCCGTCGTGGTTTCGACACCACTATCGCTCCAACCTTCGACCGCATGTTTATTGATACCGACTGTACCTATTGCGGTCAGTGTGTGGCAGTATGCCCCGTGGGTGCTCTTACCGAGCGTGACTACACCGACCAGCTCATGGCAGACATCACCGACCCCGACAAGGTGGTTGTTGCTCAACCCGCTCCTGCCGTACGCTTCGCACTGGGCGAGGAGTTTGGCGTGCCAGGCATCGTTACCGGCAAACTGGCCACCGCATTGCGTGACCTCGGTTTTGACTATGTGTTTGACACCGACTTCGCTGCCGACCTTACCATCATGGAAGAGGGTTACGAGATTCTCGACCGCCTCAAGAAATATCTTGCTGGCGACAAGAGCGTGAAGTTGCCAATCATGACTTCGTGCTGCCCTGCTTGGGTGAACTTCTTTGAGCATAACTATCCCGATTTGCTTGACTATCCTTCGACTGCCAAATCTCCAGCTCAGATGTTTGGCGCTATAGCTAAGACTTATTGGGCAGAGAAGATGGGCATCCCACGCGAGAAACTAGTGGTGGTATCTATCATGCCTTGCTTGGCTAAGAAGTATGAGTGCGGACGTGATGAGTTCAAGGTTAACGGCAATCCCGATGTTGATTATAGCATCTCGACCCGTGAGCTTGCTCGTCTCATCAAACGCGCAAACATTAACTTCGCTCAGCTTCCCGACAGCGACTTCGACAGTCCTCTAGGTGAATCATCTGGTGCTGGTGCCATCTTCGGCGTTACTGGTGGCGTGATGGAAGCTGCTTTGCGTTCGGTTTATGAGGTTTATACTGGTAAGACTCTGCCTCGCATCGAGTTTGATCAGGTGCGCGGTTTTGAGGGAATTCGTGAGGCAACAATCGACATCAACGGCTTCGACCTAAAGATTTGTGTAGCTCACACCCTCAGCAACGCACGCATTATCATGGACAAGCTTCGCGCTGGCGAGCTCGACTACCATGTAGTTGAGGTGATGGCATGTCCTGGTGGCTGCATCGGTGGTGCTGGTCAGCCTTATCACCATGGTGACTTCAATGTGATTCAACAGCGCTGCGACGCCCTCTATGCCGAGGACGAAGGCAAGCCCATCCGCAAGAGTCACGAGAACCCCGATATCCAGAAGCTCTACAAGGAATTCTTGGGCGAGCCTCTGAGCGAGAAGTCTCACCACTTGTTGCATACTCACTATTTTGACAAATCTATTAAGTAATCTTGGCTAAAACCTCTATATATTATGGCAAAAGCAAAAGAAATGAAATTGGCATGTAATGTCATTGAGCAGGTGGAGGCCATCTGCGACAAGCATGGTAACAAACCAGGCGAGCTCATCAATATCCTTCATGAGGCACAGTCGATGCACGGCTACCTTCCCGAGGAGATGCAGCGCATCATAGCCCGTAAGCTTAATATACCCGCTTCTAAGGTTTATGGTGTGGTAACATTCTACTCTTTCTTCACCATGACTCCAAAGGGTAAGCACCCAATCTCGGTATGCCTCGGAACAGCATGCTACGTGCGTGGCTCAGAGAAGTTGCTTGAGGAAATCAAGCGCGTTCTCAACATCGAGGTGGGACAGACTACCCCCGACGGCAAGTTCTCACTCGATTGCCTACGCTGTGTGGGTGCCTGCGGTCTCGCACCGGTTGTTACCATTGGCGAGAAGGTTTACGGACGCCTCCAGCCAAAGGATGTTCAGAAAATTCTTGAAGAGGTGGATAATTAATCACCTTACTTTTTAATACATGAAACGGTCATGCGCATCAAGGCGTATGACCGTTTCTATTTGTGATACGTTTGTTTACGGCATTGACACTTTGTCGAGAATGCCTTGCAGATGGGCGATAGCGAGGCCATAGTTAGTGATTGGCACTCCTTGCTCTTGCGCTCGCACGATGCGTGATAGCATAAGACGGCGGTTGAACATGCACGCACCGCAGTGAACTATCAGGTCATATTTTTTTAGGTCGGTTGGGTAGTCCTTGCCGGCGTGGATGTCGAAGGTGATTGTCTCGCCAAATCGCTTGCGAATCATGCGCGGAATCTTCTCGCGGCCAATATCTTCGCTCATAGGGGCATGGGTACAGGCCTCGGCGATAAGCACTTGTGAATGCTGAGTGAGGCGGTCAATGGCTTTTGCGCCTTCAATCAGGACTTTCATATTGCCTTTTTGTCCTGCCATCAATACAGAGAAAGAGGTTAGAAGGCAGCCTTCGGGTTTTTGCTCATAGACTTGTGCAAAAACTTGAGAATCAGTAATGATAAGTGATGGTGCCCCTCGCAGTGATTCAAGACTTTTCTTTATAGTATCAACTCCGCAGCAAGTGATTATACAACCTTTGTCGAGCAGGTCGCGGATGGTTTGCACTTGTGGCAAAATAAGTCGCCCTTTCGGTGCCTGTGGGTCTTGAGGCATTACAAGCAGCACGGTGTCACCAGGCTTTGCGAGGCCTGCTGTAAGACTCGTTTCCTCATCGTCGCCAACGGCACGAATCAATGCTTCACGCAACTTATCGATGCCTTCGTGGTTTTTGGCGCTGACTGTCACAGGCTCAATGCTAAGCGTGCTTTTTATCTGCTCAACAGCACTTTCAACATCATCAATGGCATCCACTTTGTTGAGCACAGCCATGGTGGGAATCTCAAGGCGGCGCAGTTCATCTAGCCATTTTTTCTCATAGTCGAGGTCGATAGTTTGGTCCATGACTAGTATCGCCATATCGGCTTGGTCGAGCACCTTGTGAGTACGCTTATTACGCAATTCGCCCACGCTGCCCTCGTCATCAAAGCCTGCGGTGTCGATGAGCATACATGGTCCCAGCGGCAGTATCTCCATGGCGCGGTTCACAGGATCGGTGGTCGTGCCAGCCTCGGGCGAGACTATGGCGACCTGCTGACCCGTGATGGCGTTGAGCAAGGATGACTTGCCCACGTTTCTTCGGCCAAAGATGGCGATATGACGGCGAAGTGACTGCGGTGCGGTGTTCATTGTTCTTTATTGACTGCGTGTGTTGTATGTATTGTGTGTTGCGTTGTCAACGCAACATGCAGAACGAATTAAAACCTAAAATCTCTCTCGCCATTGGCGATGTCGATTAGGCGGCGGTTGGCAAGGTTGCGGATGCGATCGTCGGGCAGTTTCTCCAACTCTCGGCGGATGAGTGCTTCGCCTTTCTCGCGTGTTGCGGGACTAGCGTAATCCTCGAGATATTCCTTAAGGGTAATCATCGCATTTGGGGTGCAGCAGTAGCTAATCTTGCCACGCTTCACGAGCGACATGAAGCGGTCGCCGGTGCGGCCCTCACGGTAACATGCCGTGCAGAAACTGGGCAGATAGTCGATGTCGAGAAGCCATGAAATCACTTCGTCTAGCGAGCGCTGGTCGCTCACATCAAACTGGGCTGTGTCGTCTTGGCGCTCCTCGGTGGTATAGCCGCCCACGCTTGTGCGCGAACCGCCGCTAATCTGCGAGATTCCCAAGTCAAGCACTTTCTCACGCACCTTCTGCGACTCGCGGGTAGAGATAATCATGCCGGTATAGGGTGCGGCAAGACGTATGATTGCGACAATCTTGCAGAATATGTCGTCGGGAAGTGTATCAGGGAATTGGTCAAGAGAGATGTCGTCGGCGGGGCAGATGCGTGGCACGCTAATGGTGTGCGGTCCCACGCCCATACGAGCCTCAAGGTGCTCGGCGTGCATAAGCAGTCCCACGAGGTCGTAACGGTAGGTCGTCAAGCCGTATAGAACACCTATGCCCACATCGTCAACACCGCCTTCCATAGCGCGGTCCATTGCCTCGGTGTGGTAGCAGTAGTCGCTCTTGGGGCCTGTTGGGTGCAGTTTTTCGTAGTTCTCCTTGTTATATGTCTCTTGGAAGAGGATATAGGTGCCGATGCCTGCCTCTTTGAGCTTGGTGTAATTCTCAACCGTAGTGGCGGCGATGTTCACATTCACGCGGCGGATGGCGCCATTGCCTACTTTAGTGTTATATATAGTCTTTATTGATTCGAGGATATACTCGATGGGGTTCATTTTGGGATGCTCGCCAGCTTCAAGGGCAAGGCGCTTGTGACCCATCTGCTGCAGAGCGATAACCTCTTGGCGTATCTCGTCTTGCGAGAGTTTTTTGCGGGGAATAGTGCGGTTCTTGCCGTGATAAGGGCAATACACACAGCCATTTACGCAGTAGTTTGACAAATAAAGTGGCGCAAAAAGCACTATGCGGTTGCCATAGAGCTTCTGTTTCACCTCTCGGGCAAGATTCTCGAAACGTTCCACCAGGTCGGGCTGGTCGCACTCGAGCAGCACTGCTGCCTCGCGGTGGGTGAGTCCCTTGCAAGTGGCGGCTTTGTTTATTATTTCTTCAATCAGAGTGCGGTTGCTGCGGTTCTTTGCGGCATACTCCAGCGTCTCCAATATTTCGCCGTGGTCAATAAACTCCTCGGCGTGAGATGATTTTGGGTTATACATTATAGTAGTTATTAGTTTTTAGTTATTAGTCTTTAGTTCTCAGTTGCCAAATTGGGCATTAGGAATTGCACATTGATTATAGTCGCCTCGTCCCCAGTCTATGTGGTAGCCTATGGTGGCGAGTTGAGTCTCGAGTTGCGCTACTCCTTCGGCGGCCTCGGCGTTTGTGATAGCTTTGCCGTCGTAGAGGGTGTAGTTCCCTCTTACGCTGACAGGGGAGAGGTTGGGCATCACTACATTAGCGCCTGCCATAATGCCTTTAACCCTGCCGTTGGTATCAATCGTATTGAGCGACGTGGTGCTCGGTATCAATGCATTGGGTAGCATAAGACGGAAGATGCTGTAGAGTTTGCAGGTTAGTTCGGCGCTGCCGTTGGCATATTTGCCAAATGGCGTGTCGTGCTGCGGCACAAACGGCCCTAACCCTATCATTTCGGGCTTAAACTGCTCAATGAACTCAATATCTTCCACAATATTATCAAGAGATTGCCACGGACTCCCCACCATGATGCCTGTGCCCACTTGATATCCCAGTTCCTTGAGCCATGTCAGGCATAGAAGGCGGTTTGAGAGCGACATCTCGGCTGGATGCAACTTGGCGTAATGCTCGGCATTATGACTCTCGTGTCTAAGCAGATAGCGGTTGGCGCCAGCTTTGAGCAACGCCTCATATACATCTCTCGGCCACTCGCCAAGCGAGAGGGTAATGGCGCAGTCGCTCCATCGTTGCCTAATCATGCTTACTAGTTCCACCAACCACTGTGCCTTATCGCGAGGCAGTTCGCCACCTTGCAGCACAAAGGTTCTGAAACCAACCTCATAGCCTTGCTGGCAGCTTTGTAGAACCTGCTCGGTAGTGAGCATGTATCGCTCCACAGCCGTGTTGCTCTTGCGGATGCCGCAGTAGTAGCAGTTGTTGCGGCACACGTTGGTCAATTCCACTAGTCCGCGCACAAAGATACCTTTGCCGAAAACCGCATCGCCCACCTCACGGGCTTGCCGATGCAGATAGGTGACAACGCTCTCGTCGTCACACTCCAGCAACGCCCGGTAGTCATTAGTCTCCAAGTGATGCTCCGCACGCAATATGTCAACAAGTCCTCTCATGCAATCTGCAAAAGTACAAAATCCATATTACTGCTCCAAATCTTTTATACACTTTTTTTATCATTCATCTATAAGTAGTGTGCGATACAAGCATAGGGGTTTTTTGCCAATTCTGTTTTATAAAAACAACAATCATAGCACCTCAATAACCTAAGCAACAAAATGGTTGTTATAATTGTTCATGTTGTTTAATAAATTGAGATCTGGATGTCGTTTTGGCTCGAATTAAAATTGTTAATAACTTATTGGGGAAATATTTTGTGGGTGGGGATGTTTTGCTGTAACTTTACACTCGCAAAAAAGCGTCAAAAAAATGATGTCCTTGCCGCAAAAGAAGTGAGGACCATTGATTTGCCCGCTTATGTTGCCGCTTTATACTTAGTGCTTTACACTTAACTCTTAAAACTTTATTATTATATATGATTCCATTTATTCATCTTCACGTACACTCACAATATTCGTTGCTTGATGGGCAGGCGCCCGTGAAGGGCATTGTGGATAAGGCAATAGCCAACGGGATGCGCGGCGTGGCTCTTACCGACCACGGCAATATGTATGGCATCAAGGAACTGCACGACTATGTGAATAAAAAGAATTCTGACGTAAACAATGCTATCAAGGAACTGAAGAAAAAGCTGAAGGAAGAGCAGGCTAAGGATGAACCCGATGCTGACGCGGTTGCCAATCTAAATAATGAGCTTAAAGAGCAGGAGGGTAAACTGTTCAAGCCCATCTTCGGCTGTGAGGCTTACGTCGCCAATGAGGATATGCACACCCACACCGACAAGCGTGACATTGGCCGCCACCTCATCTTGCTGGCCAAGAACATTCAAGGATATCATAATCTCATCAAAATAGTGTCGAAGGCATGGACCGAAGGTTTTTATAGCCATGCCCGCACTGACCACAACGAGCTTGCGGCTCATCATGAGGGTATAATCTGCTGCTCGGCGTGTCTCGGTGGCGAGATTCCTCAGCTCATAATGAATGGTGACATAAATGGTGCCCGTGAGGCGATAAAGTGGTTTAAAGGGGTATTTGGCGATGATTATTATCTAGAGCTTCAGCGCCATAAAGCCACTGTTCCTAACGCCAATCACGAGACCTTCCAAAAGCAACAGGAGGTGAATGCCGTTCTGTTGCAGTTGAGCAAGGAGTTGGGTGTGAAGGTGATATGCACTAACGATTCCCATTTCCTTAACGAAGATGATGCCGATGCCCATGAGCGACTTGTGCTGCTCTCTACCGGCAAACGAATGAGCGACGGGAACTCATTGCTCTACACCAAGCAGGAGTGGTTCAAGACTCAGGAGGAGATGAACGAACTCTTTGCCGACGTGCCCGAGGCGCTGCAGAACACGATGGATATTCTTGATAAAGTGGAAATTTACTCTATCAATCATGACCCCATCTTGCCCGATTTCCCATTGCCTGACGGCTTCGACAATGAAGATGATTACCTGCGTTATCTCGTGTATGAGGGCGCAAAAGAGCGTTGGCCTGATATGGACGACGAACACCGCGAGCGCATTGACTTTGAGCTTGAGACCATCAAGAAGATGGGATTCCCAGGCTACTTCCTCATTGTGCAGGACTACATCCGTGTGGCACCATCGCTGGGATGCGCTGTAGGTCCCGGACGTGGCTCGGCGGCTGGCTCGGCGGTGGCTTACTGCTTGGGAATCACTAAGATTGACCCAATAAAATATGACCTGCTGTTTGAGCGCTTCTTGAACCCCGACCGCATCTCATTGCCTGATATCGATGTCGATTTCGATGACGATGGCCGTGCCGCAGTGCTCAAATATGTGACCGAGAAATATGGTGCCGAGAAGGTAGCTCACATTATCACCTATAGTACTATGGCCGCCAAGATGGCGATAAAAGACGTGGCTCGTGTCCACGACCTGCCCATTCCCGAGAGCAACCGCTTGGCAAACTTCATTCCCTCTCGCCCCAACGATATGCCCGAGGATGAGAAAGGCAAGAACTATAAAATCTCTATCAAGAACTGCCTTAAGTGCTTCCCGGAATTCAGGGCAGAACTTGACAATCAAAACCCCATCGTTGGTGACACAATCAGGTTTGCCGAGAAGCTCGAAGGCAATGTGCGTGGTACTGGCGTTCATGCCTGTGGTGTGATTATTGGCCGTGACGATATTACCGACTGGGTGCCAGTGAGCACTGCTCTTGATAAGGAAGACAAGGAAGGCTCCCGCATCGTGGTTACACAATATGAAGGCAGTGTGATAGAGGAGACGGGTCTTATCAAGATGGACTTCCTGGGTCTTAAAACGTTGTCAATTATAAAAGACACGTTGGCAAATATCAAGCAGACACATGGCATAGATATCGACATCGAGAAGATTCCTATTGATGACCCCAAAACCTATCAGCTATATTGCGAAGGCAAGACCACGGGAACATTCCAGTTTGAGTCGGCAGGTATGCAGAAGTATCTTATGGAGCTTAAGCCTAGCACCTTTGAAGACTTGATTGCCATGAATGCCCTTTATCGACCAGGTCCAATGGCATATATCCCGCAGTTCATCGCTCGCAAGCACGGGCGTGATCCCATCACATACGATTTCCCCGAAATGGAGAAATATCTGAAGGACACCTACGGCATCACAGTATATCAGGAGCAGGTGATGCTCTTGTCGCGACTGCTGGCTGGGTTCTCACGTGGCGAGAGCGACGTGTTGCGCAAGGCGATGGGAAAGAAACAGAAAGACAAGCTCGACAAACTCAAACCCAAGTTCATCAAGGGTGGTGAAGAGCGTGGTCACGACACCAAGACCCTTGAGAAGATTTGGAGCGACTGGGAGGCTTTCGCGTCCTATGCTTTCAATAAGAGCCATGCCACTTGTTATAGTTGGATAGCTTATCAAACCGCCTATCTCAAAGCCAATTATCCCAGTGAGTATATGGCTGCCGTGCTCAGCCGCTCAGGCGATGTGGAGAAGATGACCAAGTTTATGGACGAGTGCAAGGCAATTGGTGTTAAGGTTATGGGTCCTGACATCAACGAGAGCTTCAAATCGTTCAGTTCTAACAAGGAAGGCATTATCCGTTTTGGCCTTAATGGCATAAAGGGCTTTGGATCCAACGCGGTAGATGCAATCATTGATGAGCGTGAAAAGAATGGTCCGTTTAAAAACATTTATGATGTTGTTGAGCGTGTGAACCTCTCGGCATGCAACCGACGAGCAATCGAGTCGCTGGCTCTCTCTGGAGCTTTTGACAGCTTTGGTGTGCAGCGTGAGGCATTCTTCGAGAAGAACACTAAGGGCGAGGACTTCAGTGAGGTGCTCGTGAGGTATGGTCAGCAATACCAACAAGACAAGAGCAGCCAGGCCACTAGCCTCTTTGGCGATATGATGGAATCTTTTACCTCCAAGCCTCCCACCCCGAAAGCCGAGCCGTGGCCCAATATGGAAAGGCTGTCGCGGGAGCGCGAACTGGTGGGAATCTACCTCTCGGCACATCCGCTTGATCCATTCTTTATGGAGATGAAATTTGGCTGCAACTCTACAATCAAGAACTTCGTTGAGACGGGCGAGAGCCATCTGGGTCACGAGTATGTGCTTGGAGGCGTAGTGACCGACTATACCGAGCGTCCTTCGAAACGTGGCAATAACTTCGGTATCCTCAAGATAGAAGACAAGACCGGCACTGCCGAATTCATGCTATTTGACAAGGTGTTTGCCGAATATCGCAACTATTGCATTCCTGGCACGGCAATTGCTGTTAGATGCAAGTACGAGATGAACCCTTATAGCAATAAGGTGAATCTGCGTGTGAGCAACATTGCTTTCCTTAAGGACTTGAAAGGCAAAATGGTTCAGAGCATCATCATTAGTCTTAATGAGAAGCAGTTACAGTTTGGTGGCATCTTGCATGAGCAACTCAAGGCGAAATCTGACACTAAATGTGCCCTGTCGTTCAGGATTCACGACTTGGAGACTAACAGATATGTTGATATGAAGTCGAAGTTCAAGATACCGCTCACGCGAGAGTTTATTGAGCAGCTCGATGATTTAGGAATTAAATATAAAGTTGAAATATAAATATCGTTCACTGAGCATTATGACATTATGTCAGTGCAAATGAACACAAAACTAACTAACAATTATGGCAAAAGAATTTAACGACAACAACATTAACGAGATTATCCAATCGGGCAAACCCGTAGTAGTTGATTTCTGGGCAGAGTGGTGCGGTCCTTGCAAGGCTGTGTCACCTATCATCGACGAGCTGGCTCAGGAGTTTGAAGGCAAAGTGGAGATTGGCAAGTACGACGTTGACGAAGGCGGCGACTTCATGGCAGAGCATGGCATCCGCAACATACCCACCATCCTCTTCTTCAAGAATGGCGAGCTTCAAGACCGCAACGTTGGCTCTATCGCCAAAGACGCATTGAAAGCAAAGATTGAGGCGCTGCTGTAAACGGTCATAATGTGCAGTTTGCCATGAGACGCTCAGTATTAATAATATTGTTGTTGCTCTCGTGCGGTACCACAATAATGGCGCAGCACGATGGTGATGGCAATGTGCCTGAGGCGATGAGTGGCAAAGCGCTGAATTCTTATCTCCTAGCGCGAGAGGGTGATCCTGAAGCGCAGTATCAGCTCGCCAGTTGCTATCACAGTGGCTATGGTGTTGAGGAAAATGATTCCTTGGCTTTTTTCTGGGCAAAGAAATCGGCAGAGCAGGATTATCCCGCAGGACTCTATTTTTTAGCTTATTGCTACGAGACTGGCAAAGGGTGCGCGGCAAATATGGGGAATGCTAATTTCCTGTATCTTAAAGCCTATGAGAAGGCTTCGGCGCGCGCTAATGCCGGCGACCCCTCAGCGCAGTTTGTTGTAGGCAAGATTTTTGACTATGGCAATGGGGGAGTAACGCAGAACCAGGAAGTTGCTGCGCGCTGGTATCGTCGTGCCGCTGAGAAAGGTTATCCTGGCGCTCAGTTCAACATGGGCAATTGCTGCCAGTTGGGCGAAGGAGTTAGCGAGAACAAAGAGGAGGCTGTCTATTGGTACCGTCAGGCTGCGCTGCAAGGCGATGCCGACTCTCAGTACATGCTCGGTCTATGCTATGCCAGTGGCGATGGAGTGGCCAAGAATCCTCGCAGAGCTATAGAGTGGTTCAAAGAATCCTCACGTCAGGGGCATAGACTGGCACAGGACATTCTCGTGCGGATAGGCGAGACCTGGTGACATCACCGCCTCAATATGTGATGAAGACGGTTTTCCCGCTAATGGCTGGAGAACCGTCTTCATTATGCTGATGAAAGTTTTGACTATTTCACAACAATCTTCTTGCCGTTGTGGATGTAGATGCCAGCGGGGAGGTTGTTGCCGTCCATTTTGCGACCCATCAAGTCATAGTAGTTGTTGTCTTGTGGGCGTGGAGTCTCAACGT
>JAFZUL010000097.1 GCA_017618355.1 Muribaculaceae bacterium | reverse complement strand
TTTGGATAGCACCTACGGCGCGTGGAAGGTGGAAGGTGGAATGAAGAACGGTTTCCCACCTTCCACTTCCCACTTTCCACTTTCCACCAAAAAAACGAAATATGATAATTGCACAAACCAAACGCAAAGAGAACATCGCCGAATACCTGCTCTACATGTGGCAGGTAGAGGACATTATACGCGCTTTCGGGCTCGACATCGACAAGATTAAGGCTAGAATCATCGACCGCTATGACGTTGATGACAAGACCCGAAAGGAGATTATTGACTGGTGGGAAGGCCTTATCATGATGATGCAGCACGAAAACAAAAAAGAGAATGGGCATCTGCAAATCAACAAAAATGTACTCATACGTCTCACAGACCTGCACAACGAGCTGCTCAAGAGCGCAAAGCATCCCGAGTATGGAGCCGAGTTCTACAAGACTCTGCCATTTATCGTGGAATTGCGCGCCAAAATTCCCGAAGCTCAACAAGTGGGCGAACTCGAGACTTGCTTCAATGCCCTTTACGGCACTCTAATGCTCAAACTGCAAGGCAAAGAGATTGGAAAAGACACTCAAATTGCCATAAACCAGATTTCGCATTTTATAGGCACTCTTGCCGCCTATTACAAAAAAGACGAGGAGAAACCCATCTTTGAAGATGAAATTCAATAAAAATGAATAAAAAGACAATACTTATCACAGGTGCAAACGGCCAATTGGGACGCGAGATGAGAAAGGTGCTCGATGACGACATCTTTGTCAACTCCATCTACACCGACGTGCAGGAGCTCGACATTACCGATGCTCAAGCCATTGAGGACTGCGTGGTGAGCAATAAGGTTGACTACATCGTAAACTGCGCTGCCTATACCGCTGTTGACGCTGCCGAGAGCAATGTGGATCTATGCACGAAACTCAATGTGGAAGCTCCTACCCTGCTTGCCCAAGCGGCCCACAAGCACGGTGCGAAACTGGTGCATGTCTCCACCGATTATGTGTTTGACGGCACCAATTGCCGCCCCTATCGTGAGGACGACCCAGTGTGTCCAACTTCGGTTTATGGCAGCACCAAAGCCGACGGCGAGAAACATATCATGGACGTTGCTCCCGAGAGCATCATCATCCGCACTGCCTGGCTCTACTCTCCTCATGGCAAGAACTTTGTGAAGACAATGCTCGAGCTTGGGCGTAGCCGCGAAACTTTGCGCGTGGTTTGCGACCAAGTGGGAACACCCACCTATGCCCTCGACCTCGCTAGTGTGATAAAGACGTTCATCGACTGTGAACAGTGGCATTCAGGTATCTATCACTTCAGCAACGAAGGCGCGATTTCGTGGTATGACTTCACCCTCGCCATCCATCGCATAGCAGGCATCACCACCTGCCATGTGCTACCTTGCATGACTGAGGACTACCCCACTCCTGCCACACGCCCACATTACAGCGTGCTCGACAAAAACAAAATAAAGAAAACCCTAGGCATCGAAATCCCCTACTGGGAAGAAAGCCTAACCCAATGCATTAATATATTAATCAACAACCAGTAAGTTCTCTATGTTGCGATATGATCGCAACTAAAAAACAATAATAATTGTGGCTTTTAACGACGAAATAACCAAACGGCGCACTTTTGCCATTATCTCGCACCCTGATGCGGGAAAGACCACCTTGACCGAGAAGTTATTGCTCTTTGGTGGCGCTATTCATGTGGCAGGTGCTGTGAAATCCAACAAAATCAGGAAAACCGCCACCAGCGACTGGATGGACATCGAGAAGCAACGCGGCATCTCGGTGGCAACATCGGTGATGGGGTTCAATTATAACGATTACAAAATCAACATCCTCGATACCCCTGGTCACCAGGACTTTGCCGAGGACACCTACCGCACCTTGACAGCTGTCGATAGCGTTATCATCGTGGTTGACGTGGCAAAGGGTGTTGAGACACAGACGCGCAAACTCATGGAGGTGTGCCGCATGCGCAACACGCCAGTAATCATATTCGTCAACAAGCTCGACCGTGAAGGCCGTGACCCGTTCGACATCCTCGATGAGCTGGAGCAAGAACTGAAAATCTCAGTTAGACCTCTTACATGGCCCATCAACATTGGCGCAAGTTTCAAAGGTGTATATAATATCTATGAGCAAAGCCTCGACCTGTTCAAACCCGACAAGCAGCACGTCACCGAGCGCGTTGAGATTGACGACATCAACTCTCCCGAGATTGACAATCAGGTGGGTGCCGACGATGCCCAAAAACTGCGAGAGGACATTGAGCTTGTGGAAGGTGTTTATCCCGATTTTGAAGTAAACGACTATCTTGATGCTCAAGTGGCACCAGTTTTCTTCGGCTCGGCACTCAACACCTTTGGCGTGAAGGAGTTGCTCGACTGCTTCATCAAGATTGCACCATCGCCCAAGCCTGTCCAAGCCATTGAGCGTAAGGTGGAACCCAGTGAGGATAAGTTCACTGGTTTCGTGTTCAAGATTCAAGCCAATATGGACCCGAATCACCGCAGCTGCATAGCTTTTGTGAAGATTTGCTCGGGAGTGTTCCACCGCAACTCTACTTATCTGCATGTACGTAGCGGTAAGACCTACCGATTCAGTGCCCCAACAGCCTTCATGGCGCAGCGCAAAGACGTGGTTGACGAGGCATTCCCAGGCGATGTGATTGGTTTGCCCGACAGCGGCAGCATCTTCAAGATTGGCGACACTTTGACCGAGGGCGAGAACCTTCATTTCAAAGGCTTGCCAAGTTTCTCTCCCGAGATGTTCAAATACATCGAGAACAACGACCCGATGAAGACCAAGCAGCTCAACAAGGGCATCGCCCAACTCATGGACGAGGGTGTGGCTCAGCTTTTTGTAAACCAGTTCAACAACCGCAAGATTGTGGGAACTGTGGGACAGTTGCAGTTTGAGGTAATACAATATCGCCTGCTACACGAGTACAACGCCCAGTGCCGATGGGAGCCCATAAGCCTCTATAAAGCCTGCTGGATTGAGAGCGAGGATCAGGAAGCCCTCGATGCCTTCAAGCATCGCAAGCATCAGTTCATGGCAGTCGATACCGAAGGCCGCGACGTGTTCCTTGCCGACTCGGGCTATGTGCTGCAGATGGCTCAGCAGGACTTCCCAAAAATAAAATTCCACTTCACCAGCGAGTTTTAGCCCATTTGTGCTATTTTAACAATAAACTTTGATATCAGTATTTAGTAATCCGCTAACTTTGTTTGCAAATAAAAAGAGTAATACATGGATCCTATAGAGAGTTTAAAAGAATTATACAAAAGTTGCGTTGGCAGTGAGCCCACCGAAATCAAATTAATGGATAAGGCAGGCTCAAACCGCAGTTACTACCGCCTCTCGGGCAGCAAATCGATAGTAGGTGTTATCGGTGAGTCGCGTGAAGAAAACGAGGCCTTCATCTATATGGCTAACCACTTTAGGGATAAAGGGTTGTCGGTTCCTGCCGTCTATGGAGTCAGCAAGGACCATATGGTCTATATCCAAGAAGATTTGGGCGGCAAACCCGAAAACATCTTGTGGAACAAAATACGCCGTAGCAGCATAACTCACGCCTTCACTAACGAGGAGAAAGAACTCCTGCGCCGCGCCATGAGAGACCTATGCGACATTCAGTTCCTTGGCACACAAGGTTTTGACTATAGCAAGTGTTACCCCGCCGAGTGTTTTGACGAGCGTTCTATTAAGTGGGATCTCAACTACTTCAAGTATTGTTTTCTTAAAGCCACAGGAATAATATTCAATGAGAGCAAATTGGAAAACGACTTCGAATGCCTTACAAGCGATTTGCTCGCGGTTCCAAGCGACACATTCATGTACCGAGATTTCCAGTCGCGCAATGTCATGCTCGTCGGTGACACAGAGCATACTGCCGATTGCAAACTAGCATATATTGACTTCCAAGGCGGCCGACGCGGTCCTTACTACTACGATGTAGCCTCGTTTGTGTGGCAGTCGCGCGCCAAGTATCCCGAGGACCTGAAAAAAGATCTCATCGAGGCTTACATCAAACAGCTTAAAACCTACAAGCCCGACCTCGACGAAAATATGTTCTTGGAGAACTTGCGGCTTTTCGTGCTATTCCGCACCCTACAAGTGCTTGGAGCTTACGGCTTCAGAGGATACTTCGAGAAGAAACCCGACTTCATGAAAAACAGCATCGTGCCCGCCATTGCCAACTTGCGCAAGCTGGTGACTAAGAAGTCTTTTGACCGATATCCTTACTTGAGCGAGATAATCAACGAACTCGTGAATCTTAAAGACTTTACCAGCGAGGAGAAGTCGCTCACAGTGAGAGTCATGAGTTTTGCCTACAAAAAGGGCATCCCACATGACCCGTCGGGCAACGGAGGCGGATACGTATTTGACTGCCGCGCCCTGAACAACCCTGGCAAATACGACAAGTACAAAGCCTTCACAGGTCTTGATGAGAACGTAATCAAGTTTCTTCAGAAAGAAAGCACTATCGACCAATGGCTTGTTCACGTCTATGCCATGGTAGATGAATCAGTAGAGCGCTATATGAAGCGTAACTTCACCGACCTGATGGTTTGTTTTGGTTGCACTGGCGGTCAACACCGTTCGGTATATGCCGCACAGCATGTGGCTGAGCATATCTATAAGAAATTTAATGTGCGAGTCGAGCTCACACATCGTGAACAGAGCGGCCATGACCGCACTTTCAATCCCGTGAACGAATGAAAGCAATGATTTTTGCAGCTGGTCTCGGAACCCGGCTGCGTCCTTTGACTAATGACCGCCCAAAGGCTCTGGTGGAGATTGGCGGCAAGACCATGCTCGAGCGGGTGATTCATCGACTCTCTGAGGCAGGTTTTGACGACATAACAATCAACATCCACCATTTTGGGCAGAAAGTCATTGACTTCCTCGACGAACACGACAACTTTGGGCTCAATATCCACATCAGCGACGAGCGCGACATGGTGCTAGAGACAGGAGGTGGCATACTCAAAGCGCGACACTTCCTTGATGGTGATGAGCCGTTTCTCGTGCACAATGCCGACATTCTTACCGACCTCGACCTGCTTGCCATGTACCAAAGCCACGTTGAGAGCGGCGCAATGGCAACCGTGCTCATGAAAAGTCGCCAGACCAGCCGCTACTTCGTCTTCGACGACGAATACCGCCTGCAGGGATGGATCAACAAATCGACTGGCGAGACACGCCCAGAGCATTTCACCTACAAAAAAGGCATGCACGAACTGGCATTTGGCGGCATCCACGTGATTTCGCCAAGCATCTTTGATGAGTTAGAGCGATATTCTAAAGCTCATCAGGCCAAGTTCTCGACTACTCCATTCTACGTTGATGAGTGCCACAACCACCTTATAAAAGGATATGTGCAAGAAACGCCCTACACTTGGCTCGACGTGGGCAAGCCCGAGACCCTGAAAGAAGCCGAAGAAATGATAAAATAAAAATGTCCTCGCGAGGACATTTTTATTGTGATATACGATATCTATCAATAATCGGATAACCCAATCTCTTCATCATCCATGTTGCCAGGCTCTCTCCAGCACAAGAATTTGAGTGCCGACAGCACGAGATTCTCATTCTCATCGAAGGTATAGTAGAATCCCTCACCGTGAGTCTTGTTGTGAAGGCCCCAGCATAAGCAGCCCTCAGGATTGTCATTTATCTTCACCTGATGGTATAATGCCATCTTCGATGAGTTAAGCACGCTGGCAAATGCGGGCAATTTATCAGCTCCGCTAGTGGGCACGTAGTTGACATATCTAATATACACTACCCCACCTTTATTGCTCATGGCAATGGCTTTATCACCATATCCATATTTGTCGTCATAGACATATTCGCCATTAGCGTTCTTATCAGGGGCTTGACCACGTTGATTGGCAATATTCACAATCTCATCAACTATCATATCGGGCGATGTGGTCTGACCAGAAATTCCTAGATTATAATCTTGATCACCCAGTTGCTGCATGCCAAAGACGAGAGCGCCATTAATTGACGAGATAATCCCCTTGCAATTCACGCCATTGGTAAGAGGGAATGTATTCAGATTATCGAATAGCAAACTCGAACCGGGCAGTTTCAAAATTCCAGCGCCATTTACCTTAAGAGCGAAATAGGTGTCGAAGTCACCTGGCACAGCAGCGAGGGCTTCGGTGCAATCACCGCCATCGGCAGTTGCTATAATCTTGTCGTAGATTAAGCCATACATACTATTGTTGGCGCAGATGAAATCGGTGACAATCTCCACCTTCTCATCACCCTTTTTCGAGTCGTTGAAATTGACGGTTGCTGTCATCGCCTTGATGCCCGAGCCAGCCAAAAGATCCAAAGGCGAGAAATCACCCATTATAGGTTTAAGGTTAGAATTGTCAAATATCAGGGGAAGGCCTTTAGCGTCAATATATGCTGTGATATCACAATCATTCACGTCAATAGCCTTAGACACTTCCTTTTTCTCCAAAAGACTTGGCGTGGATTTGTCAAAAATTTTCTTGGCGGCAGCACTTGCCTTATCATCGGGAACAGGAATAGTATAGCGTCCAATCAGCAGCACATCGTCGTCAATAGCATAGCCATAGTCAAGATGAGAGACAAACATTATCCCCGACATCTCCTTCATCTTGCCTCCAGCAATCTTGTTGACCATCTCCAGAGCCTTATCCTCATCATCGAGATGAAACAGCGCAACTGTTCTGTAAGTGCCTGGCGACAAGAACAAATAGCAATTGTTCTTAACGTCAATGCCCGACTCTGGCAGATTGCTTATCACATCGCCAAAGATGTTCACGTCATCAACGAGATTCTCGTTGGCAGCATCTATCGTCTTATTCAAGTCTGTTGGGATATCGAGCACGATTTCCTTGTCCTCTCCTTTCTTGATTCCAGCCTTGTTAAGGACGCTGGGAAGATTGATTCTCACTACTCCCACGGCATCGTCAGGAATCAGAGCGCGTAATTTCTCGTCGGCCGAGGAGCAAGATGCCAATAATAAGACGGCAAGCAAAGTGAGTAAAAAATTAATTTTTGTCATATCTTTCGTTTTTCGTTATTCGTTTATCGGGGATCGGGGCTCGAAGTTCGGGGCTCTTTCAACTCTCCCCTCTCTCCTCTCCACTCGCATCAAAATTTTAGCTGCAAAATTAGTGCAAGGTGAGAGAAAAACCAAAATTTTTTTGAGTTTTTCCGACCCGCAGCCTAATTTATCCAAAAGTAGCACATTTTTAGTTATTTCGATGACAAAAGCGATGAAATTTCATTGCTTGTTAATAAGTTTTCTATTATTTCTATTGCCATACACTCTATAATTACTATTTTTGACCCATAAAACTAAAACCACACGAAAATTAAACATGAATGACATTTCTGAAATATTGAGAGCTTTGCTCGACCAGCTCAGCAATACTGGTGAGGTGGAACGAGAATTTGAGGACATGTTGAACGATGACCCACAACTGCAAGAGGACTACAAACTCTGGTGCGAGGATATGGGTTATGGCGTCAAGACAGGTTATCAAGATTTCATTGATGAGCAGATGCAGGACCGAGAGGACTTTTGGGATAGCATGAGCGAAGAATTCTAACTTGATGACGACATCGTTCATACTCTCCACTCCTGTAATGCCTGCCGAATGGGAGCCGCAAGAGGCTGTCATGCTGGCATGGCCGCATCGTGACACTGACTGGTGCTATATGCTCAACGAGGCACAAGCGTGCTTCAAGGAGGTTGCGCGCGCAATAGTCCGCGAGATGCGGCTTATCGTCATCGCCCCCAATGTTGATGATGTGAAACGTCAACTACAAGACATCGACAATAGCGACAGGATTATATATCAGGAAATTGACACCAACGACACTTGGGCACGCGACTTCGGGCCCATTTCAATAATCGACGGCGACGATAGACTTATGCTCGACTTCAAGTTTAATGCTTGGGGATTGAAATTCGCCGCTTGCCTTGACAACCTCATCTGCATGAAGATGTTTGAGAATGGCATCTTCAATGCTCAAGCCATCAACTGTCAAGACTTTGTGCTGGAGGGCGGCTCTATCGAGAGCGACGGCATTGGCACAATACTCACTACCACCCAGTGCCTGCTCTCACCTAACCGCAACCGCCATCTTAGCAAGGAGCAGATTGAAGAAGTGCTGAAATCAAGGCTCGGAGCAAAGAAAGTGCTGTGGCTCAACAGCGGTGAACTCAGCGGCGACGACACCGACGCCCACATCGACACCCTCGCGCGCCTTGCTCCAAACAACACTATCCTTTACGTGAAATGTGACGACCATAGCGATGAGCAATATGCCTCGTTGCAACGCATGGAGCAGGAACTGAAATCTATGACCAACGCACAAGGTGAGCCGTTCGGTCTCGCGCCACTGCCCTGCCCTGAGCCTATACATGACGAGGAAGGCATGAGGATTCCAGCCACTTACGCAAACTTCCTGATAACAAACACCCAAGTGCTTGTCCCAACATATAATCAACCCGAAAACGACAACTTGGCGCTCGAAACGATAGCAAACGTTTTTCCTGAGCGCGACATTATAGGCATCGACTGCAACGCATTAATACAACAACACGGGTCGCTGCATTGCATCACAATGCAGATTCCCAAAAACTTCCTAAAGCAATAAACCGCTGCACGTTGATCAAGAATTAATTGAGCTTCACACGATTAGAGATTAGTGAAACGAAAACGATAAACGAAAAACGAAAAAACGAAATATGAAAATAGGTATCATACAACAACGCAACTGCAGCGAGGTGGAACTCAACCGCGCTCGCCTGCTCGAGAAAATAGCACGACTTGCAAAAGACGGAGCCGAACTAATTGTGATGCAAGAGTTGCACGACTCACTATACTTCTGCCAAGAGGAGAATGTGGGGAATTTTGACCTAGCAACTCCAATTCCTGGTGATGTGACAGAGATTTATTCGCAAGCGGCTCGCGACAATAATGTGGTGCTGGTGACATCTCTTTTTGAGTGTCGTGCCAAGGGGTTGTATCACAACACAGCTGTAGTGTTTGAGAAAGATGGCTCAATCGCCGGCAAGTACCGCAAGATGCACATTCCCGACGACCCTGCCTATTACGAGAAGTTCTACTTCACACCTGGTGACCTGGGATTTGAGCCCATCAACACCAGCGTGGGAAGACTTGGAGTGTTAGTATGCTGGGACCAGTGGTATCCCGAGGCAGCTCGACTGATGGCGCTGCGAGGCGCGGACCTGCTCATCTACCCCACCGCCATAGGCTTCGAGAGCAGCGACAACGAGAGCGAGAAGATGCGACAACTCAACGCATGGATGACAGTACAGCTCGGTCATGCTGTAGCAAACGGCATCCCCGTGGTTACCGTCAATCGTGTGGGGCTTGAGCCTGACCCAAGCGGGCAGACTAATGGCATAGAGTTCTGGGGAAGCAGCTTTATCGGCGGCCAGCAAGGTGAAGTGCTACACTGCGCATTGAGCACCGACGAGGAGGAGACAATTATCGATGTGAACCTCGACCGAACCGAACGAGTGCGCCGCTGGTGGCCATTCCTCCGAGACCGACGCATCGACCACTACCAAGGCCTCGACAAACGATTCCTAGACTAAAGGGACACCACAATCAGCAAGCAACCGAGTATTAAAATGAATTCTTGCCCTGTCTTTCCTAGGTGGGGCTTTTTTCATGCCTTTTCAAACTTTTTCCTCCCCAAAACATATTTATATTTATAAAATGTGTAATTTTGCACCTCACTATCCCAAAAAAGATTTATTCAATAATATCAATGAACATTTATGATTTTCAGTGGAAACAAATGGTCTCAAATGATTAAATTCTGCGTGCGATTAGTACAACGCTGGTTGCCAGAACCGTTTATATTCGCCATACTGCTCACCTTCGTGGCAGCGATAGTGGCAATGCCTTTGTGTCAACAGACCCCCTTCGAGGTGGTTGAGCACTGGGGTGACGGAGTATGGAATTTGTTGGAGTTTGCCATGCAGATGGCCCTGGTTTTAGTTTGTGGCTCGACTTTGGCTGCAGCACCAGTTATCAAACGAGCCATCAATGCAATGGCTCGCTTGCCCCAAAGTGCCCCCGCCGCAATAGCTCTTGTGACTGTGGTGTCGGCATTATCTTGCTGGATCAACTGGGGCTTTGGCCTTATTGTTGGTGTCGTGTTTGCTAAGGCAATAGCACGTCAGCGTTCAGATGTCGATTATCGTCTTCTTATCGCATCGGCTTACAGTGGCTTCGTAGTGTGGCACGCCGGCATCTCCGGCTCTATCCCCCTCACAATGGCCACACCAGGCGAAGCACTATCAATGGCAACCGATGGTGCGCTGACCTCTCCTGTGCCAATGGCGCAAACCATCTTCGACTGGCACAATCTGGTGACTGTGCTGTTTGTGATAATCGGCATCACCGTCGCTAACACCTTGATGCACCCCAAGCAAGGCGTCCTCACCATCGACCCTGCTCTCCTAAAGGACAATGATAACATCGTGACCGAAGTTTCCTCCTCGGACAAGACACCAGCACAACGGCTCGAACAAAGCAAATTGCTTTCTTGGCTCGTGGCGCTGATGCTAGTGGTCTATCTCGTGATTCATCTCGCCGTAAACGATGCCAGTTTAGACATTGGCGGTGTAATCATGATATTCCTTGCGCTGGGACTCGTGTTGCATCCCACTCCAGTTGATTACGTGCGTGCCTTTGGAAAAGCGACCACCGGAGCTGCGGGAATCATATTGCAGTTTCCCTTCTATGCCGGCATCATGGGCATCGTTACAGGCGTCGGTGTCAGCGGCATCAGCTTAGGTGGCGTAATGGCTGACGCTTGCATCCAAGTCAGCAATTCCGTCACTTATCCGTTGCTCACCTTCCTTTGTGCAGCAGTGCTCAACCTGTTTGTGCCAAGTGGCGGCGGTCATTGGGCCGTGCAAGCTCCAGTTATGTTCACCGCCGGTGCTAACCTTGGTGTGGATCCTGGCTTGACTGGAATGGCGATTTCATGGGGCGACGCATGGACCAATCTCATACAACCATTCTGGGCGCTACCGGCCTTGGCTATAGCTCGCCTTGACGCGAAGGATATCATGGGCTACTGCCTCATCGACCTTCTCGTCACCGGTGTCATTATCTGCGCCGGCATGTTGATTTGGGCAATATAGAGGAGCGCGTTGGCTAATGCTGTAAAATAGTTGGGACAGCTTGCTCCCACTCTATAAATGTCAATAGGTGAAACAACCTCTTGCCCCGTCTCACTCTTCAGGCGGGGCTTATTTCACGACAATTTTCCCTGTTCCAGTAATGTTTTTAACATGCTCGCCAACAGTTCCATTCATCGTAATCGTTCCAGTTCCTGAGATATTGCTCTCGGCTCGCTCTGCTTTTAAGTTGTAATAATTCACATCACCAGTTCCAGTAACTTTAGTGCTGAGCTTTTTGACCACGGCACCAGCAAGTTTCACACTGCCAGACCCCGTAAGCTCCACATCCAGATTCTTACAAGAGAGAGCATCATCAAATGCCACGACACCCGACCCCGTTAATTCAACATCAAGATTGGCTAATTGAACTTTCTTTGTGGCAGTAAAAATTCCAGACCCTGTTACGCTCACTTCAATTAAATTGGGTGAAGTGACATATACTTTCACGTTCTCCATTGATTCGATATTGAGTTGTTGCGACTCCTTAGAAGTGACAAATAACTCATTGCCCTTGACATATATAAGCAACCTTTCAAATGCCTTGGGTTCGGCTTCGACACGGACACTATGATTTTCACCCTGAGTATAGAAAACCTGCATTGAGCCCACTATGTTGATATCGGCAAAACGTTGCATAGGTACCACCTTTCCAACCTGAGGGACTTGAGTCGTCTGCGAGCCATTTTCGTTCACGCATGAAGTGGCGCACAACAATATAATGATTGCAATAGATATATTTAATAACTTTCTCATAATATAATTATCTATTTGTTAATACTCTCATTTAGTGGAATCAATCCCACGCGTCGATATCGTTCTTTAATTTTGGGAACAAGGATTTCTTAAATGTGGGGCTCTTAATGCCGCGCTTCTTTTGGGCGCGGTAGTCAGCAAGGAGCTTGAAAGCATATTTTCCGAGTAGCATTATCGCCACGAGGTTACAGAGTGTGAGAATTGCCATGAGCACTTCTCCGAAACTCCATACCACATCAAGACTTGCGAGTGCGCCTATCATCACCATCACACCAGCTGACAGCACTCTAAACACTTCCAGCACCCATCTCTTACGCGTGAGGAACATTATATTTGCCTCGCCATAGTAATAGTTTCCGATGATGCTACTGAAAGCGAAGAACAAAATCGCTATTGTTACAAAAATCTGTCCTACCGAACCGATTTGCGATTCCAAAGCATTTTGTGTCAATGCTATGCCTTGATCGCCACAATTATAAAGTCCGCTAATAATAATTATAAATGCTGTGCACGAGCACACCAGCAGCGTGTCGGTAAACACCCCAAGCGCCTGTATCAAGCCTTGTTTCACGGGGTGCGTCACCGAAGCCGTGGCGGCTGCATGTGGAGCTGAGCCCTCGCCAGCCTCGTTGCTGAAGAGTCCTCGCTTGATGCCATTACTCATCGCCGCACCCACCAAACCTCCAGCGGCAGGTCCTATGCCAAAAGCGCTCTTGAAAATTAGGGCAAACATATCGGGAATCTTCTCATAATTCATCGACAGGACAACTATCGCAAGAATAAGGTATCCTATCGCCATCACGGGCACGATCACACTGCTGAACTTGGCGATGCGCTGGATGCCACCAAAAACTATTACCAGCGCTAAAGCACTGAGGACAAGACCAATGATTATCGGGTCAAAATCAAAAGTCTGTTGCAAAGCACCAGCTATGGTATTGCTCTGTATTGAGTTGTAGGACAAGCCGAATGTTAGTATCAGCAGCACTGCAAAAAGAGCCGCCATCCAACGGCTGTGCAGGCCGTGCAAAATGTAATAGGCAGGACCACCTATGAAAGAATCCTCAGAGCGCCGCTTAAATAGCTGAGCCAATGTTGACTCCACAAAAGCTGTCGCCGAGCCAATGAGTGCGATGAGCCACATCCAGAACACCGCACCGGGACCGCCAATGGCTATAGCTCCTGCAACACCTGCCAAGTTGCCGGTGCCTACGCGAGTAGCCACCGAAACGGCAAACGCCTGAAATGACGACACATGGCGCTTCTCCTTGCCTTTGGGCGATGCCTCCACCAAGAGTTTGCACATCTCTGGAAACATCCTGAACTGCACAAACTTAGTGCGGATGGTGAAATAGATGCCACACACCACCAGCACAAAAACGAGGCTGTGCCAACCCCAAAGAAAATCGTTCACAGATTCAAGATGAGTGTTAAGCCACCCTTCCTTTGATAAGAACTCGATTATCTGGTCAATCATGACAGGTATTTACTGATAAAAATACTTCTTTATCAACTCGTTGTATTGCGGCAGTTTCTTTACAGCCTTGATGCTTTCGTCAAGTTGTTTCTTCAGTTCTGTGTTGTCTTTTTTCATGAAGAACGACTGGAACTGCGAAAAGCTGATGGCCTGAGAGATATCAACATTGGGATGAGAAGCAGCCATCTTGCGGGCTATCGTCTCGTTGATAACGGCATATTTGATGTCGCCACTCGCCACCATCATGAAAAGCTGCTCGGGACCATATTCTGGATCAGAGACAACAAAAATCGTGTCGCCAATCTCACGCGATAGACTCATGATGCGGTCACGCATTGGTGAACCCTTGACGATGGTCACCGTGTCGCCCGCTAAGTCGAGCTGCGACCTGATGGCAATGCCACCAGTGTTACGCTGCACAAGCACCTGCTTGTCGAGATATATGGCCTCAGTAAATAGATAAGTTTCTTTGTTTTCCCTTGTCACGGGGAACTGCGCAGCCACCAAATCATAAACACCCTTATCCAAACCCTCAAGTGCCGTGTTAAGACTTACTATAGGATGAAACTTCACCTTTAGGCCACTAGTCTCAGACATCAGGTTTATCAACTCAAAATAGAATCCTCCAGTGGTGTCGCCATAAGTGTAATATGATAACGGAGAATACTCTATCGCCACATCAATGGTGTCGCCACCGCTTGCACGGTCCTCACGATTATTGCCAGCAACAAGCAACTGTCCCTTGCCGCAGTTCTTTAGCGAGAACATCAGCCCCACAACCATCACAAGCAGCGCTGCATAAAGGACGAGTTGCCATTTCTTAATCTCTGAAATCTTCTTGAGCATTTTAGAAAACATATTAGGCTTGTTAGTTTACAAAATCAACCGACACTCCAAACTGGAAGCGTCCAGGATTCAAGGGATAATGAGGCATCGAGAAGTAGTTGTTGCCGCCCACTAGGCCCTTGTTGGCATGGCTGTACATCACATAAAAACGCGCTTTCTTCAACTTGAAGTTGGCATATACGTCGGCAAAGGCAAAATTGCCGCACTCCACCTCATTTTGATTGTAGAAGGTCATCGTGGCGGGATTGTATTTGGGCGCATAATATTTGGTGTAATAGTTGCAATCTACGCCAATCTGCACATCAAGAACCTTTGCCACCTTGAATTTCAAATACATATTACTGAAGATGGCAAACTTGGGCAACGGCAGCACCTCGGCGCTTGAGGATGTCTGATAGACCACATCATTATCCCAATTGAAAATGCCAAAGCCCAGATGATTGCTCAACGAAGCATTGAACACATGCACTGCAGTGTTGCTCTGCTCAGGCAAAGCGCTGGAGTTGAAGTAAATGTAATTGTTCAAAGTCTCATAACCAACATTGAAGTTGGTGTAAATCCACGGCAAATCGAGCCGACCACCAACCCTTATTCGCTGTGTTTTAGAGAAACTGTTGTCCCAAGCAAAGTGATTAGAAATAAACTGCTTGAGCAGGTATGGCGCCTCCAGATTTTTGAAATAGCCGTAGGCTTTGAGCGAGACAGTGTCGCCAAAGAGTTTGAAACGAGTACGGATATTTCCCTCCAAGTCAATGTCGCCGGCCACATCGCCCAGCACACCAAACTGTGCTGTAGCGCCGTAGGTCAAGATTGAGCCTTGCTGCTTGGTCAACTGGCCGCCAACCCAAATCAACTGCTGTGTCTTCTTGGCTGGCACCGACACAGGTAATGGCATGACTCCATCGGGCAGAACAGTGCCGCTCACGCTGTCAACCACTTGCTTATAGCTGCGAACCTCGTGAGTAGCATATACTGAGAAGCCAAACTTGGCATATTTGTTGAAACCCTCAAGCAGCGCCACACCCAGCGTATTACGCAGTCGCCACATCCGAGTGGTCTCATCGGTTCCTCCCAGAGAGAGGTAAGTGTTGTCAAAATAGGTCGTATCTTGCGCCCCATTAGTATTAAGGAACAAGTGCTTAGTAGTCTTGAAGTCGGCAGTCCACACAAACCGTGTCACGGGGATATATGTTCGCCCAATGATGGTGTCGGTCACCGAGTCACGCTGATACTTGTAATGCCCCACCTTGTAGCTTTGATTGAGATAAAACTCTGTGCCCGTCAGCTTGCTGTGAGCCGCCGTGAGATATGTGGGAATGCTCTTGTTATCTACCTTTGTCTCGCCGCCCTGAACCTTTGCCGGGTCGGTGATATACAGGTCGTCAGTGATACCGCCATTCTCCTTGCCCAAATAGTTGTAGCTGTTGAAGAAGGTCTGCATCTCATAGCGATCACCCATATAACTGCCAAAGAGACTCCAACGGAAGTTCTTGTCGGCCTGATAGTTATATGAGCCCTTAGAGTAGATATAGTCTATTCCAGCGCCAACCTCAATCTTCTTGCCCACATTACCCGAGAATGTGAACTGCGTGCGGTCCTGGTTGCTGTATTTGTTGCCACCAGTGCTATGCGAGATAAGTGTCATGGGAATGCGCGTGTTATAATAACGCTGGGTCTCCACGCTGGGCAGCCAGCTCTCGATTGCGTCGGCAAAGAAGAACTCACTCGTGGGCTTGCGCTCAAAGAAAATCTGATTTTGGCCCGATGCACCAAAGTTGCCGGTAGTCGCCCATGCCAAGCTCTGATGTGATGGGATGAAAGACTTATGATAATTTAGGAAGAGCGTATCGATGGTAGATGGATATTGCAATCCCAATGGCTCGCTAATCGACCATGCGTAGCTTGGTTCAATCTTGACTTTTTTTGCTTTTGCGCGTTCAACTCCAGCATCAGAAGCTGACTGCCCCTGTGCCACAAAGCATAACGACCATAGTAGCGCCACGCAAAACATCAAGAACGGTTTATATTTTAACACCTTATTCATTATAAGG
>JAFZUL010000096.1 GCA_017618355.1 Muribaculaceae bacterium | reverse complement strand
TTACAAACTCAAAATAATGACAGAATTAGAGCGGTTAGATTTACATTATTATTAAAATAGTTGTCATATGCAAAGAAAAAGTGTTACTTTTGGATAAATTAGGCTGCGTCGAGGCATAAAAAATGAAAAAACTTCGTTTTTTATTTTGTTCTGCTCTCGACTTGCACTACTTTTGTGGGTTGATTATTATTTTGAACATGAAAAATAAAGTTCTAATATTGTTGGCGGTTGTGTTGTCGCTTGGTGGCAGCATAAGTGCTAGCGCTCAGGATTTTGAGTCAAACGAGGAACCTAAAAATGAGATTTCGCTTGGTTATGGTTTCGTTAGTTCGTCAAATGCGCTTGACGTGTTTGCCGATGCTGTCAGTGCCATCTTCGGTGCGCGCTACAAGAACGGCGCGTTCATAGGGCCGCTGTCGGCCGAGTATTTCTATCATGTGAGTCCACTGGTGGGAGTGGGAGGCATTGGCGTATATACCCGTCATGAGCAAGATGTGGTTCAGAATGAAGAGGTTACTGGCAAGCGAAACAGCAACTATTATACCATAATGCCTGCTGTGATATTAAACTGGTTGAGAAAGAGTCGGTGGGGCATGTATTCCAAGTTGGGTGCGGGCTATACTCGCGGCAACTACTCTACAACGGGAAAAGACTCCAGCGGAAACGATACGCGCAGCACAAGCAATAATAATTTCTTCAACTTCCAGGTGTCGCTGGTAGGCATCGAGGCAGGCAACCGTAGTGTACGCGGCTTTGCTGAGCTGGGCTTCGGCGAGCAGGGCCTGATTCACGGAGGCATACGTTTTCGCTTCTGAAAGATATTGTCAGACTGCTGATAAAATTCCTTTATTTGATATAGTGATTACTTTTATCGCCGTGCAGTGCTTTGATTCTTAGCTGTTGCGGTATTCCATAGGTGTCATTCCTAGGTGTTCTTTAACGTATTTCCCAAAGAAGGAGTTGTTAGAGAACCCCACTCGGTTGCAAACTTGCTTGATGCTTAGGTCGGTGTTTTTCAGGTAGTAGCGAATGTCTTCAAGGACTTGCTCCCTTATCCAGCTGCTGGCTGTCTTTCCCGAGATTTTCTTGCATATCGAGGTGAGATGCTTAGGCGAGATGCACAGTTCGTTGGCATAGTAATCTACGGGGCGATATTTCACTTCGCTGTTGTGCAGCAACTCGAGAAAGCGCTGGAAGTGGGAGTTCGACAATTTTGTTTCTTCGTTGGGATACTCATTGGGTAACATCATCTTCATCTCTCCGCACAAAGTAAGAATCCCTGTGGTAAGAATGGACTGAATTATCTCGATTCCGAAAGGATTCTCATGTCTGCGTTCAACAGCACAATTAAGCATATCATAGAACATTGATAACATCTCCAAGTAATCTTTATCAAGAGTAATGACATGATGGTGATGAATATACATAACATCATTCCATATCACCATCTTCTCTCGAAGCAGACTCTGAAGAATGCTGTTGGTGAGGAATAAAGCCTTTAGGTTAAAGTCAGGGCTAACCATGATATCAGTTATCAGGACATTTTGCGGGATTATCGCCACTTGGTTTTTCGACAATGATAATTGCATGTTATTCATCCTTGCTTGAATCTTTCCATCCGTGCAAATCATTATCACATTCATCGCAATGTGGGCGGCATTAAATTCGGCAAATTTCTGAATGCTGTCAACAATCACCATGTCGTTATCGGAGTAGCCAATTCTCACCTCCTCCTTTTCGGCTAATGATTGAAATGTTATTTCTTCGTTTCGGCTCATTATTTTCCTATTTTTATTGCAAAAGTAATAAAACTTAATAAAATGCGACGTTTTATTTGACTATTATTTTGTGCCATTTATAACCTAGTACAAAATTCAACACTTTTTTGGACAAATCAAACACATTAAATGGGCACTATATTACTACTTTTGCACATAAAAACCATTTCAATGATGAAGAAAAGTATATTAATTATATTAATTAGTTGCGGCTCTACCAGCAGGCTTGCGACAAGCGTACCGATGCCTTTGCCGAATATCAGAACAAACTCTTGGAATACAAGCATGCAATAGGAGAGTAGAGGTTGTCGTTTATAGTATATATGGACGAGAAAAACTATAAAACAGAGGAGCTGGTCGCTGTTGTTGACCGCGAGCGCTATGTGCGTGAGTTTCGAGATGTGGCAACCTTTGAGGCGTGCTGCCAGCAGTGTCCCAACTATGGGCAAAGGTGGGGCTGTCCGCCGTTTGACCATGATACTCTACAAGACTTATTACCTTATGAAAAGGTGATGATAATAGGCGTTAAGCTTACACCTAACGATGCCAGGATGCCTATGGAGCAGGTCTATGACTTGATGCGTCCTGAACTGGAACGACTAAACCGCCGGTTGATCGAATTGGAGCACGAGAAGCAAGGTTTCGCATTGGGGTTTGTTGGCAAGTGTGAGCGTTGTGGTAATGCGCCCTGCTCCCGTCAGCAGGGTAAACCCTGCCGTCATCCCGATGTGCTGCGTCCATCGCTCGAGGCCTACGGTTTCAACGTGAGCGAGACAGCAAGCCAGTTGCTCGGTATTGACATGGTGTGGAGCAATGGTAAGAACGTGCCACGCTACTTGACGCTGGTGTGCGGTTTGTTCTTCAATGGTGAAACGCCCAAGTGGTGAATTGTTGAAGAAATTTCATAACTTTGCAGGCGAGATGACTATCGACGAGAAATATATGCGGCGAGCGTTGCAGTTGGCACGGCAGAGTGGGGGACACGCCTCGCCCAACCCCATGGTGGGGGCTGTGGTGGAGCATGAAGGAAAGATTATTGGTGAGGGTTTTCACCGCTGCTGCGGTAAGGCCCATGCCGAGGTAAACGCCATCGCTAGCGTGCACGACCAGAGTCTGTTGCCTGAAAGCACCATTTATGTCACGCTTGAGCCTTGTTCGCATTACGGCAAGACTCCGCCGTGCGCCAAACTCTTGATAGAAAAGGGTATAAAGAGTGTGGTTGTGGGTGTTCTAGATCCCTTTGAAAAGGTGAGTGGCCGTGGCGTAGCGATGCTGCGTGAGGCAGGTGTAGAGGTGGAAGTTGGAGTGCTTGAGAGTGAATGTCGAGAACTGAATAAGCGTTTTTTCACTGCCCACACCACAGGCATACCATGGGTATTGCTCAAATGGGCACAGAGTGCCGATGGCTACCTTGCCAATGAAGATGGCTCGGTGCGTTTTAGCACACCGCTAACCATGTCGCTCATGCACCGCGAGCGTTCACTGGTCGATGCCATTGTGGTGGGAGCAGGAACGGTGAAAATCGACAATCCGTCGCTCACCGTGCGCCACTGGAGCGGCTCTCAACCATTGCGTGTTGTGCTTGACCGAAACCTCTCGTTACCACCCAAATGCCACTTATTGAAAGATGGTGGCAAGACGTTGATTTATAACGAGAAAAAGGAAGGAGTAGAAGGCAATATTGAATGGGTTAAACTTGATACAAGAGAACCAAAATCGTGGCTGCACGACCTCTACAGCCGAGACATAACCAGCGTAATGGTAGAAGGCGGCGCCAATGTGCTCCAGCAGATGCTTGACGCGGGCGCATGGAACGAGCTGCGCATCGAGGTTGCGCCCATCATTTTAGGAAAAGGAATCAAAGCCCCAGTTGTGGATTTGAGTGGCGCTAACCGTCAAGAGATTGACGGTAACGTGATAATCTATTGTAATTGAAAGGGATTGGCTACGGCTGCTGCCGCGCATTGCTGGCAGAGCGTGCGGTTTGGGTTTGTGACGGGAGCGGTCTCATAGGTAGAGTTGTTCTGTTCACTTTCGGTGATGTCGTGGATTGCAGTGTTGCCCACCACACTCACGCCATAGACAGGTGCGATGAGTGCCTCAAACCATGTGCATGCCGCTACATATCGTCCCACACCAAACCCCAAATGCTTGCCATCACGAGTAAGTCCATGCGGAGTGTTGAGACCTGTTGCTCGCGCATTCTGAATTGCCGTGCCAGTAGGGATGATCATGTCAATGCCGTAATCCATAGTTGATTTTGCAACATCGGTGATTTTCTGCCAATTATCAATGCTCACCTGAAGGTTCCACTCCCAATAACTCCATATCTGTTGAAATGCAATTACAACATCCTTGTTAGGGCATAATTCTCGTATCTGATTAACGAGGTAGGGCAGATCAGGCGAGAGTTTGTCGGCGTCTTGTGCTAGATTTGACAACTGCTGCACTGTCACCACATCCCAATCCTGAGCAAGCAGTTCATTGAGAGACGCTTGTGTGACGGGCATTGTGATAAGCCCCGAGCGTCGAGAAATGGTAACCTCTACACCGTCTTTGCAGATGTTGGCCCAATATTCTAATGAAGCGCCACCTTTAACCGCTGAATAAACGCATAGGGTGTTGCGGTCGATGCCCGAAGCTCGCACAAGTGCATCGAAGTAGGCCATAGGGTCATCGGTGAAAGAGTTGCCTATCGCCAGCACTTTGAGAGCGCATTTCCCAGAGGGCAATTCGTGCTGAGTGTTGTCTATAAGCGCAGGCATCTCAATCTCTTGCTTAGAGCATTGCGCGCAGACAAGCAACAAAGCAAAAGCCGCGATGATATGAATGAGTTTTATTTTCATTGGCGATGTGCTAAGACTAAATAAGTGGTTGCAAAATTAGTGATTATATCTGTGAAATGCAAAAGGTGACGTGAGCGTGTGTTCGTTAAAAAGGTGTAAAAAATGGACTTTTGCCTTTTATTATCTTAATTAAAGAGTGTGTATTGGTATATTAATACTAATTTTACACGCTAAAATGGGGCGTTGGGCAAAATTAGTGATAATAATTGCTTTAAAATGCCCTGATTTCGCTTATTTTTGATAAATTTAGCTGCGCCTCTGAAAAACTCAAAAAAAATTGGTTTTTCACTCGGTTTCACTAATTTTATTGTAACTTTGCAAGTTATTTTTTAATAAAGAAAGAAAATGAACAGACACTTTCCATTATACTTATTGATTTTCATGCTGTTGGCAACTACTGTGGCTTCCTGCAACAAGAAGGATGAGCCTGGAACAACTACCGACACTGAATATAGTTCTTATTCTTACACTTCGACACTTGTGTCGGCGTTCTCGCTGCAGGCCAATACCAAGATTTTGAGCGGCCTCGATTCGGTGGCTTTTGCCATCGACCAAGAGCGCGGAATGATTTATAATGCCGACTCGTTGCCCTACGGCACTCGTGTAAATGCATTGTGCGTGAAAGTCTCTTGCGCCAGCACTGTGAAGTCAGAGCAGTTTATAGTGAAGAACGGAACAGTGCAGCAAGACACCGTCATCACCTATACGAGCAGCAACAACAGCGACTCCATCGACTTTACCGGCGATGTGACGCTGCGCGTTGTTTCCTATGATGGCCTGCACACTCGCGATTATAAGGTTAAAGTCAATGTCCATAAACAGCAACCCGACACAATAGTGTGGAATCAGAGCAACCGTCGCGACCTGCCAAACGTGTCGTCAACACTGAAAGCGTCGAAAACCGTGATGCGTGAAGGCGAGTTCATATGCTTGGTTAACGATAACGGCAGTTATGTGCTTAGTACCGCTGCCGACCCAATGGCAGGCACATGGAGCAAGACAGTGCTTGCATTGCCTTTTGTCCCCAAGGTGTCGAGCTTTACCGCTACACTTAACGAACTCTACCTCCTTGACGAGACTGGTGAGCTCTACTGCAGCAGCAATGATGGTGCCAATTGGAGTCATTGCGGCGTGGCATGGAACACAATTATTGGTGCCTATGGCGATCGCGTGCTTGGCGTGAAGAATGATGGCACATCATGGGTTCACGACGAATATCCTCAGCGCGAGGGCTTTGTGCCAACGAAAATTGACGACGCATTCCCCGTTAGTGGAATGAGCCAGTTTGTTATGGCCAATAACGAATGGACTGCCAACCAGCAGGCTATGTGCGTGGGTGGCGTGCTTGCCTCAGGCGCTTTGACCAATGCCGTGTGGGGTTATGATGGCAAGCAATGGGGCTTGCTTAGCAAGAACGACGGCGAGCTGCCAGCTATTAGCGAAGCATCGCTCTTCAGCTACTACACTTTCACTCAACCCTCTACTTCCACCACTCCCGTCAAGCGCGTGACTTGGATGGTGATAGGCGGCAAGCTTGCAAGCGGCAGCCTCAACACCACAACCTATATCTCTCGCAACCAAGGCATCAATTGGAGCAAGGGCGAGGATGGGGTGCAGCTGCCAACTACTATCCCTGCCTTCAGCGGGGCACAGGTCTTCGTCTTTGACCGCACTCAAACTGCCAATGCCCCCCGCTTGATGAGTTATGACCCAGGGCAAGTGACTCCTGTCAACGAGTGGGATTGCTCATTCCTCTATCTCTTTGGTGGATATGCTGCCAACGGTGGGGCTCTCAACAATGTGTGGGAAGGCGTGTTGCGCCGTCTCACCTACAAACCAGTATTCTAAGGACGTTATAATACATCCCTAAAAAAGATTAATTAATGGCTTGTTGCTCATTAAAAATATACGTTTTCATCGCTGAATAGCGTTTTTTCTATATAGTAATCAAGAAATAAGATAAGGCTATGATTAGAAAAACCGCTATGATAATGACACTGATGCTCATGGGAGCTCTGTGCGCTTGGAGTCAGACCTACCGTTATGAGATAGGTCCAGCCGTTGGCGTGACAGGCTACTTGGGCGATGTGAACAAGAGCAACATGTATAAGATGCCTAGAGTGGCTGGAGGAGGCATATTCCGCTATAACTTGAACTCCCGCTTTGCCTTCAAGGGAAACTTGCTATATGTGAACCTTGCAGGCGACAGCAAAAATATTGAGTCGAAGTTTCCCTTTGACCAGCAGTACAGTTTCACCGCTCATGTGGTGGACTTGGCAGGACAGGTGGAGTTCAACTTCTTCCACTTTGGCGACGGACCGCGCTACAAGCACTACAAGCGCATCTCGCCTTACCTGACAGCCGGCTTAGGAGCCGAGTTGTCGTTTGCCAATGGCAACACGAGCTTTGGCATGGTGCTGCCGCTTGGCGCAGGAGTGAAGTTCAGGCTGAAAGAGCGTTTGAACTTAGGCTTTGAATTCACTATGCGCAAGTCGTTCAGCGACAAGCTTGACGGCATTACCGACCTCTATGGCTACAGCCACGGCATTGCCAAGAATACCGATTGGTACTCGGTGGCGATGTTCACGGTGACCTATGAGTTCAGCAAGCGTTGCGTGAAATGTCATTATATTGAGTAATTTAACAATAGAGATATGTCATCGATAGATAAAATAGACCGCACCCGATTGCCAAAGCATGTTGCCATCATTATGGACGGCAACGGGCGATGGGCAAAGCAGCGAGGACTGATACGCTCTATCGGTCACGAGAACGGGGTGACTACGGTGAGGCAAATTACCGAGATTGCCAGCGAGCTGGGAATAGGGTTCCTGACGCTTTACACATTCTCTACCGAGAACTGGAATCGCCCGAAAGACGAGGTTGACGCTCTCATGAACTTGGTTGTGGTCTCGATTGAGCAACAGACGCCCGACCTTATCAAGAACAACGTGCGTCTCACTGCCATTGGCGACCTTGAGCGCATGCCCGACTTTGCTCGTCAGCGTCTCTCCAAGTGTATCGATGATACATCACATTGCACTGGACTGGTTCTGTGTTTGGCTTTGAGCTATTCTTCGCGCTGGGAAATTGTGGAGGCGTGCAAGACATTGGCGCGCAAGGCTGTTGCAGGTGAGATTGATGTGGAGTCGATTAATGCCGACATGCTGTCGCAGTCGCTGGCTACCAATTTCATGCCCGACCCCGACCTGCTCATTCGCACTGCCGGCGACGAGCGCATCAGCAATTTCCTGTTGTGGCAGATAGCTTACAGCGAACTTTATTTCACCGACAAATATTGGCCCGATTTCACTAAAGATGATTTCTGCGAGGCGATTCTCAGCTATCAGCAGCGTGAGCGCCGCTACGGAAAAACCAGTGAGCAACTGACGGCAAACTAACACGAAATTATTACACGAAACAAATATGCGATATATTAAGTTCTTAATAGTCTTTCTATCGGTAATGACACTCGGCACTATGCTTAGTAATGCCCAGGAGTCATATACTGTGAATGATACAATTTATAACCCAAAACTCGTCTTTAATGGCTCACCAACAAAGTATGAGATAGCCGGAATTAAAGTCTCGGGTGTTGACAATTATGAGGATTATGTCATAATTGGTTACTCGGGATTGTCGATAGGACAGCGCATTGAGATTCCTGGCAGCGAGCTTAGGAATGCCGCAAAGCGATTCTGGAGGCAGGGCTTGTTCTCGAAGGTGCAGATTAAAGTAGAGAAGATATATGGCAACAAGGCTTGGTTGGAGTTCAACCTGCGCCAGCAGCCTCGCATCTCGAAAGTGAACTTCGTGGGAATGAAGAAAGGCGAGCAGAAAGATATTACCGAGCGACTGGGCAACCTGGTGGGAAGCCAGATTACGCCCAATATCTCTAACCGCATCGAGCAAATCATTGAGAAATATTATGCCGCCAAAGGTTTTGAGAAAGCCACCTGCAATGTACGCCAGCAAGAAGACTTAAGCAAGCAGAACGAGGTGATTGTTGATATCGTGGTCGATAAGCACGAGAAAATGGGTGTGCACAAAATCTACATCGAAGGCAATGAAGTGTTCAGCGATGGCAAGATTAAGCGCGCCATGAAGAAGACCAAC
>JAFZUL010000095.1 GCA_017618355.1 Muribaculaceae bacterium | reverse complement strand
CCGCCGAGGTGATGTGGGCGTGAAACTGTACTATAATCTTAGCAGTACAGGTGATGTGTCGTTTGACGAGCAACGCTACCGTCAAGAACTGCAACTGCGAAACCTGCAAAGCAGCGTCTCGACACAGCTTCGTGACTTCGCCACCCAATTCGACAATTTGTTTAATAACGAAATAAACCAAGCACAATGAACACAACAGAATTTTACCAAATCAAGCAGGATGTGCTGTCACGCCCCATCTGCTACCGCGAGCTTGAAGCGAAAGAAATCATCGCCCTCGGCGAGAATCATTACACTGTGGGCAACGCAACATTTAAGGTCGATTCCCGTGTGGCATCAAGAATCGACAGTTTTGCCGGAATCAAAAGAGGACAATCGGCCATCGCTCACGACAGCTATGGCGAGCAGGGCTTGACCAACCTGCGCAACTTCTTCGGTCAGGCTGCACCAAGAAAAAGCAAACGTATCGTTTTAGCTGCCGATAAACAGTCAAAGCAAATTGTCGAAGCCATTCCAATTAGCAACAGAATGATTACGCCTGAAGTGTTCTTCGACTTCGCCGAGATGTTCATGGACAAAAACCGCTATCTCCCCTACAAGGTGGAATACTCAATGGGTGGGAACGGTAACAGAAACGGGAACGGCAACATTTCCATTCTCATGAAGCCTGTCACCGAACAATTCATGGAATTTGCTCCAGGCGATGAGTTCCTCGCCAACGGACTTTATCTCGCATGGAATCCAGGCGAAATTGGTATGGGCAACTATTATGTGCGACAGGTATGTTCTAATGGTCAGACACAGATTACGCATCATAGCATCACAAAGGCTTTTTCGCCCGAAGCCGCCAAACTAAAGGCGTTGCTTGACATTACTGCCGAATCAGAGCCCCTCAAGAAGAACCTTGACCGAATGCTTCTCAGCGCAAGGTTGGCTATGCGTACTTCAGCTTCGGTGCATGAACTGAAAGCCGCCATGAAAATGCTTAACGGTCATGGCCTGACTGAACAAGATGCCAATCAAATCATACCTTACGAGCAAACCAGATCGAAATATGAAACCGCTGGATTTCTTCTGAGTTCCACCGAAGAAGCGCAAGCCAAGAGCGATCGAACGATGTGGGAGGTGTTCAACCTGCTCACCTTCTTTGCCACGCACAACACGGTGTGGGCACGGCAGGACATTCGCCGTTCTTCGCTCATGGAAGCGAGCATGAACCTGCTGTTGCGTGAGCGGGACATCAAGGAATACTACAACATATTCTAAGACATGATTGAGTACATTGCTGACACCGACCATTACAACAAGGCACTTGCTAAGGTGGCAAGTGTGAAACGTAGCCTGTGGATTGGAACTGCCGACATCAAAGACTTGCACGTCAAGGTGGGAGCAACTAGCAAGCCGTTTCTTGCCGTCATTGCCTTGCTCATCAGGCGAGGCGTGGCGGTGCGGCTTATTCATGCCAAGGAACCAGGACCGAACTTTCGTGAGGACTTTGATAAGTACCCAGTTTTATATGACCGATTGGAACGGGTGCTATGTCCGCGAGTTCATTTCAAGATGATAGTATTTGACTGTAAAGAGGTATATATCGGCAGTGCCAACCTCACAGGGGCTGGCATCGGTATGAAAACCGCCGAAAAGCGCAACTTCGAGGCGGGCATCCTCACCGATGACCCCGTTATCATTGAACGTGCAATGACGCAGTTTGATGACGTGTGGATAGGCCGACACTGCAAAACGTGTAAACGCAAAGATTTCTGCCCCGACCCCATCATGAGATAACATCAATTCTTTTTGACAAAAATCAGTTAGAAAAATGTTTCCAACAAATCTCAAAGAATTCAACTGCTTAATTTGCAGTTTGGCTCGTGTAAATGCCTATATGTCTTTTGGTCTGCTTGTGTATTTGTTTGCTTATTTCATCATTAGCTCAATCACAAGTTTTCTCGCTAGCTCTACTTCTGTAACACTTGTTGGTTGGTTTACATATTTGCTCATAAGCGCATCAACCAAGCAACTCGTTTCATCATCGGAATGTTTTCTGGCTTGTTTTTTGACTTATTATTTTTATGTTGATTATTTTTTAAAAAAATAGCTTAATGTGCAAGTTGTGCCCACAAACGGCATATCTTGCACATATCTTTGTGCCATGAATGTTCATATGTAATAAAATGGCATAAATATGGCAACAAAACAGAAAATGGATTTGCTCACAGCAGTAGAGAAAATTGTCGAAAAGGCAAAAGGGACTGGCTTAAGTTCCGAATTTTATCAAAAGGCATACAGATATATTAAATATATGTCTGAAAAAATGGAGCTCACCAAGGAACAGAGTGTCATGATGGCTTTGTTTATTGACCATAGTGATGACTCTAGCATCACAATACGCGATTTATCTAATTATCTTGAATGTCGTACAACAAGAATGATAAGGCATATGAGTGAAATCGATGTTTTAGAGAAAAAGGAACTATTGAGATGCAGCCGTACTTGCAATACATTATCATACCGAGTTCCCTATGAGGTAATAAATGCATTCAAGAATAACGAGAAATATGAGCCCAGAGACTGCTCAGGACTCTCATGTATGGAATTGTTCGTAGAGTTAGAGACAATTTTTGGCTTAAGAAAGAAAGAAGAACTGACCTATGAAAGAATGGCAGATAAAATACATCACTTGTTAGAATGCAACAAACAGCTTTTCTTTGTACAAAAGGTTTTGGGCTATGGTTTTGAAGAAATTGATTTAATGATGCTCATTCTGTTTTCTCATTTTTTCGTCAATGATAACGATGACAATATAATCACCCAACAAATCCATCTTTTAGTTGATGACAAGCGGTCGTGGACTATATTGAGAACGCAACTTAACACTGGAGACAATGCGCTGATGGAGGCAAAGTTGATAGAACATACTAATGAAAACGGCTTTATCAATAGTGAATCGTTTCGCATGACAGACAAAGCAAAACAAGAATTGTTTACTGAGCTCAACTTGAAATCACTGGAAACAAAGGCAAGTCGCAATGATGTCGTCAAGCACGGAGACATCACGCCTAAACAACTGTTCTATAATGAAAATGTCAGCAAACAAGTAACTGAACTTGGAACACTGCTAAAAGATGAGCAATATAACCGGATTCGCTCCCGCATGAAAGACACAGGGTTTCGCTGTGCTTTCACTTGTCTGTTTTATGGAGCACCAGGTACTGGCAAAACCGAAACTGTGCTACAACTTGCCCGGCAAACAGGACGAGACATCATGCAAGTGGACATGACTCAGATTAAGAGTTGCTGGGTTGGCGAAAGCGAGAAGAACATAAAGCAAGTGTTTGACAACTACAGAGCAAAAGTAAAAGAGAGTACGATAACGCCCATCCTCTTGTTCAACGAAGCAGATGCTATCATAGGCACTCGCATGGAGGATGTGCAACGGTCTGTGGACAAAATGATGAACTCTATCCAGAACATCATCCTCCAAGAGATGGAGTCGCTCGACGGCATACTCATCGCCACAACCAATCTTGCCCAAAGTATGGACAAGGCTTTCGAGCGCCGCTTCCTCTATAAAATCAAATTTGAAAAGCCAACCGTTGAAACACGCATAAGCATGTGGCACGATATGATTCCGAGCCTAAACGAGGAGCAATGTCACACGTTGGCTTCGAAATACGACTTTAGCGGTGGTCAAATCGAGAACATTGCCCGACACTTCACCATAGGGAACATCCTGCATGGGGAACCAAAGAATGTGATTGAATCGCTATCAGCTTATTGCGACAGCGAGCGACTGGAAACAAAAGAAACTATTAAAGTGGGATTTTGTTGACAGAGGTATCTTCATACTAAAAAAATCTTATAGTTAATCATTAGTAATATATAAATAACAAATACTTATGGCACTTTCAAATTTATTGTTATCGAAAGCATCTCAACCAGGTCTGTGGCTTATTAAGACAAGAAACTCAATCATAGATATTTGCCAACTTGTATTCGACCTAGCTGTCATGGGAAGCATGTTTTTAGAAATTTATTCCTCGGACAAGGAGCGAATTGTAAGCTCCGTAATGTCGATGATTATCAAGGACAGACTGCATGAAGCATCTGACCCTACCGAACGTGTCATCATTGAGAATGACATATCATCATATTATGAGCGTGGATGTTTCTGCTCCTTAACGGATCTAAATGACTTTCTTATCGAGGGCGAGTTTTGGGAACGACAAATGTGGATTTATGATTATG
>JAFZUL010000094.1 GCA_017618355.1 Muribaculaceae bacterium | reverse complement strand
TGCCGACGATAATGGCAAGAAATCCACCATTCACCTGCGCAATGGGCAAACCATTGAAGGTACTATCACCTCGCGCAACGACCAGCAGGTGGAAATAGTTACCACCGATGGCATGAAATACACCTACTCGATGACAGAGGTTAACTACATCGAGCACCAGTCGCGCAAGAAGAACTACGACACCGCCAAGTTCCGCGGGTTCATCGATTTGGGATATTCTCTCGGTGTGGGCGAGCCACGCAACGACTTCTGGCTCATCGAGACATCGTTTGGCTATGCCATCACACCTAGGGCATATATCGGTGCAGGTATTGGCATCCACAACTTCAAACCAATTCTTAAGTCTTACCCGCAGCGCACCGACAAGGCGCAACCCGAGGACAATGACCCCAACTGGCGTTATCCTTTCATTCCAATATATGCCGAGGGACGATACAGCTTCAAGAACGAGAGCCAGAACACGCCGTGGGTGAGCCTCAAAGTCGGTGCCACTTTCATCAACCACAAAGGCTTCTATACTTCTCCATCAATTGGCTACCACTTCAAGAGCAACCAGTTCTTCTCGTTCAATGTGGGAGTTGGATATGCCCTGCATACTGCTCACTACAAACTCTGGTGCTTGGGCTCTGAGCCAGGAGCAATCAGCGACGACAAAGGCGGATGCTACCTCAACAAAAGCGCCATGTTCCATAACTTCTTCCTAAAAGTCGGAGTGGAGTTCTAGATTCCAGACCCCTTTTTCGCAGACTATGAAACCAGTTTTTTTGATAGGATATATGGGTTGTGGGAAGACCACGCTGGGTAAACCACTAGCCGAGAGGTTAGGATGGAGGTTTATCGATTTGGACCTATATATTGAGGAAAAAGAGGGAAAGACTGCGAAGGAGATTTTCATGACTTGCGGCGAGGCGTATTTCCGCAAGTTGGAGCGCGAGGCTTTGGAGGAAGTGGCAGCAGCTGGCGGCGACACTATAGTGGCATGTGGCGGAGGCACTCCTCTACAAGAAGGTAATATGGAGCTGATGAACCGCGTGGGCGTCACGGTGTGGCTGCGCACAAGCGTGGAACGCATCACTTCGCGTCTGGTGCTGCCCGATCAGCGCAGCAAGCGTCCACTACTTAACAACATGAGCGACAGCGAGATAATGAAATCTGTGGCTCGTGGCCTTAAAGCGCGCACCCCATTCTACGAAAAGGCCCAATTGCAATTCGACTCCACCTATCTAGAAAGCATTGAGGAGATAGAAGCCACCGTTGAGCGCTTTGTTACTTTTTTAATGCACAAAGCTCAATGCATAATGCACAATGCATAATGCAGAATTGCTGCGCTCTCTCAACTCTTCCCTCTACCCTCTACCCTCTACCCTCTACCCTCTCAACTAAATCCATCACCACCTCGCCGCCTAGCACAATTCCTGCGGCGGCGGGGACGAAAGCATTGCTGGCTGGCACAGGGCGAGTATCTGCTTGTTCCTCACCAGTCACAATCGGTTTGCGGGGTTTCTCTGTGCTGAACACGCACTTGAAGTGCTCTATCCCTTCTTTGCGCAGACGTTTGCGCATGATGCGCGCGAGAGGATCGACATCGGTCTCGCTGATGTCGGCAACACGGAACACGCTGGCGTCTAGCTTGTTGGCAGCACCCATACTGCAAATAATGGGCACTCCTAACTTTGTGCAACGTCTCACCAGTTCCATCTTGGCGCTTACCGTGTCGATGCAGTCAATCACGTAGTCATACTGCGTGAGGTCCACCTCATCGGCATTAGCCACCACATAAAACATCTTGAACCCTTGAGCCTTGCAGTTGGGGTTGATGTCGAGAATGCGCTCCACCGCCACATCCACCTTGTAGCGGCCAATTGTGCTGGTGGTTGCGATAATCTGGCGGTTTACGTTGCTTGCGCTCACCACATCGTTGTCGTAAATGTCGATAGCCCCCACGCCGCTGCGTGCCAGCACCTCAACGGCATAGCCTCCCACACCGCCTATCCCAAACACCGCCACGCGACTTGATGCCAGTTTCAATAGCGCCTTTTCGCCCAGCAGCATTCGTGTCCTTGATAGAAAATCGTCATTCATAGCACAAAGGTAGTAATTTCTTGGGAATAATCAGTAATTGCAGAAACAATCAAGCGTCCTTTTTAAATGAAAAATAAAAAAGCGGGAACCAAAATGTCGTGTTGAGGAATCTGTTTCTTAAACCTTGACCACAACCCCAAGTCTAAGTGACAAAGCATTTTTTATGTATAAATATCATCATTTTCAAAAAAAGTGCTTAAATTTGCGGTGAAAATGTCTAACACTTAATTTTTTGACAGCGATGAAGACTTTTACTAGAAATATCATTATGGTAGCCGTTATGCTCCTTGCAATGGGCACCGGTAGCGCCATGGCACAAGATCTGCGTGACGCTAACTACAACATTGTGGGGAAAATCGCTGCCAATGGGACCGTGCGCAACATCAACTACGACCCCATAGGTTACTTCAACAACGACGGCACCATCACCAACGGCAAAGGTAAGACCGTGGGACGCATCGACAACAAGATGCAAATTTTCAACAAAGCTGGAGAGCGCATCGGTTATATCAACGCTGACGGCTCGGTAAACGACGGCGAGAGCAAGACGCTCGGTTTCATCGAGGTGAAGAGCGGCAAGGTTACTACTCCCGAAGGCGAAGTGCTAGGATATGCCAACGGCATCTCAATCCAACGAGTCGCCGCCTACTACTTCTTCGACTTCTTTAAATAGATTGCTGCGCAATAGGGGAAGGTGGAAAGAAGTACGTGGAACGAATAATGCCTTTTATCAGGAACTTATTTAATTATAAAGATATGAGACATTTGAGATACATCATCACATTACTGGTAATTGCCACAGGATGCTTAGCATTCTACGCTGGCGCTCAGACAATCCGCAATAGCAATCATAGTACTGTGGGCTACATACGCAGCGATGGCCGCGTGGAGAACAGCAACCACAGCTGCATAGGCTACATACGCAGCGATGGTCGTGTGGAGAACAGCAACCATAGCTGCGTGGGATATATACGCAGCGATGGTAGAGTAGAAAATTCAAACCATAGCTGTGTAGGCTACATTCGCAGCGACGGCCGCATCGAGAACAGCAACCACAGCTGCATAGGCTATGTGCGCAGCGATGGCCGTGTAGAGAACTCCAACCACAGCTGCATGGGTTACGTTGAGGGCATGAGCCGAGAATGGGCGGCAGCGTTTTTCTTCTTTTTCTTTGATTGAAATATCAACACTTTATGAATAAAAGACTACTCATAATGCCAGTACTCGCTGTGCTGGCATTTTTTCCTTTAATGGCGCAGCAATCACTGCCCAACGATTCAATTCTCCGTCGTGAAGCGGCGCGTATGCTAATGGTTGGATTCCGTGGCGACCGTATCGACGACAACAGCGACGCAGCGCGCTATGTGCGTGACCTCCACGTTGGGAGCATCGTGCTCTTTGATGTTGACCTCACTCAAGACGGTCCGCGCAAAATAGGCACCCGCAATGTGACTAGTAAAGAGCGCCTCACGAAGCTCACATCACAGTTGCAGCGCTATGCCGACGAGCCACTGATTATCGCGGCCGACCAAGAGGGTGGCATGGTGTGCCGTCTCAAGCCAGAATATGGCTTCAAACCCACAGTAAAACCCTTTTATTTGGGTACCGTTGACAACCGCGACACCACGCTCTATTACGCTATGCGCATCGCCCAGGAGATGAAAGAATGTGGCGTGAACCTCAACCTCGCCCCAGTACTTGACATTCATCGTGAGGATGGTCCACATCTGGGACACTTCAAGCGCTGTTTCTCCGATAACGTGGATGTGATTATTCGCCACGCCGGTTGGTTCATTGACGCACATTACAAGTACGGCGTTCTGTGCGCCGTGAAGCATTTCCCTGGCCACGGCAGCGCGCTTGGCGACTCACATGAGGGCTTGGTGGATGTCACCGACACTTGGACCCCTAATGAACTCGTGCCTTTTGAACAACTCATCGCCAAGAACAAGGTTGACGTGGTAATGACCGCCCACATCTACAACCGCCGTCTCGACCCCGACTATCCCGCCACACTCTCGCACAGAATCCTCACCGAACTGCTACGCGACAATCTCCATTACGATGGTGTGGTAGTCACCGACGACATGTATATGGAAGGCATTCTGGGGCAATACTCTATCGATGACGCCCTTGCACTAGCCATCAACGCCGGTGCCGACATCCTCCTCGTGGGAAACAATATCGACACTGGCTTCGAGGCCGACCGACCCTTCAAACTCGTTGACATCATCGTCAACTTAGTAAAAACCGGCAAAGTGCCCTATGAAAGAGTGCATCAGTCCAGTGAGAGAATCCTGCGACTGAAATCAAGAATTAAAACGCATTAGAGGCAATAGCCTCAATGATCTTTTGAGGTTTCCTTATAAGCAAGTACACCAATTTACTAAAACAGAAAAAGATGTGAGATTTGTGTCTCACATCTTTTTTTATAAATAGCTTATAGTGCGCGGGATTACTTGCCGAAGTAGCGCTTGAGCAAGGCAGCAAAGCCTTGTCCGTGGCGAGCCTCGTCGCGGGCCATCTCATGAACGGTGTCGTGGATGGCGTCGAGGTCCTGAGCCTTGGCAAGTTTAGCAATGCGAGTTTTGTCTTCGCAGGCTCCAGCTTCGGCAGCGGCGCGTTTCTCAAGGTTGGTCTTGGTGTCCCAAACTACCTCGCCCAGCAGTTCAGCAAAGCGAGAAGCATGATCGGCTTCCTCAAGAGCATAGCGCCTGAAAGCAGCAGCTATCTCGGGATAACCCTCGCGGTCGGCTTGGCGAGCCATTGCCAAGTACTGGCCTACCTCGCTACACTCACCAGCGAAGTGATCGCGCAATCCTTGCAGAATTTCAGGGTCAACGCCCTTAGCAACACCAAGAACATGCTCGGCAGCGTAGTTCACGTTGCCTTCTTCCATTTCCTTGAATTTGCTAGCAGGAACTTTACATTGTGGACACCTCTCGGGGGGTGTGTCACCCTCATGAACATAACCGCACACTGTGCATATCCATTTTTTTGCCATAATTGATTGTTTAGTTTTTAGTTATTAGTTGATTTATTGTTAGTTTTTAGTTAATTGGAGTAACAAGGAATATCATCCTTTGTTGCTCATTTTGCATTGTTACTCTACTACTTCCTCGAAGTCTTCGGGTCCAACGCCGCAAAGTGGGCACTCCTCGGGTGGGTTCTCTCCTTCATGAATGTAGCCGCAAACTGTGCATTTCCATTTTTTCATAACAGTCAATTTTGTTTTAAAGTGAATAAATATTTAATTAGTTGATTATCACAAATACAAATTAATGCTAAATATTTTATCTGACCAAATTTTTCAATGCAAATTTTAAACTTTTAGGAAATAATTGATGTCAAAGGATAAAAAATGGTCATATATGGTAGCAAAACCAAAAGTTTTTGTTTATCTTTGCAACCAATATTTACCTACCAAAGATTATTAACACAAAAAAAGCCAAGTATATGAAAAAATTAAGTATTACTCTATTGCTCGCAGTGATGTTAGTGGGATTGAGCTCCTGCGACACCAGGCACTTCTGGTCGGTTCTCTCGGGTTACCACTGGTATGCCGTAGAGGGTGTTGAGGGCTATTCACGTTATCCCATCTACACCACCGACCTCGACTACTGGGAGATCTACTTCTGCACCGACGGCACAGGCACTTTGTCGTGTTATGACGATTATGGTTACTGGGGCTCATACAGTTTTGAATGGGACGAGTACCGTGATTATGTGACAATCTATTATTATGGAGGAGGCCACGACACGTTCTATTTCGATACTAAGGGAGGGTATCTCTATCTATCAAGAAATCCCTACATGCAAAACTACACGGTCTTTGCCCACTAACGGGGCAAGGATGCCCGAAAAATCTAAATGCTCAGTCTCAATTATGCGGCTGAGCATTTTTTTCAGCATGAAAAAATAAAAGGTTGTGACTCTTGACGATTTGTTTGAGAAATTTTGATTAATTTTGCAGTTTAGAAACTTGATGCACTTGTATTATGAACCCTTACACACAATTTGCACTGCTATCGGCATCGTCGCTCAGGATGCTGCCTCACATCGCTCTTTATTTGTGCCACAAGAAAGTCATCGACCGTGACTTGTGCAAGTATGGCGAAGGCGACAGCGGAGTAATACCTTTCATTAAGGTGTGCACTCGTCAGCGCGTGTTCCGCAACTTGTTCTATTATCGCATGGGTGAGTACAAGTCGTTTTTCATCAAGTGGATGCTGCCACCAGAGCGCACTCTCAACATCTGGTGCCCACGCATTGGTGAGGGCTGCCATTTTGAGCACAACTATGCCACCTACCTCAACGCTGAGAGCATTGGCGACAACTTCTACTGCCTGCAGCTCGTCACGCTGGGCAACGACAAGCAGGGCAATCGCCCCACCATTGGCAACAACGTGAAGATATTCACTGGCGCCACAGTCTTTGGCGGAGTGACGATAGGCGACAATGTCACCATCGGAGCAGGTGCTGTGGTTAATAGTGATGTCCCTAGCAACTGCACCGTAGCAGGAAATCCAGCAAGAATAGTAAAACAAAATGGCGAGAAAGTTGATTTACCGCTAAAATGAAAATTGTAATAGTCAATCATAGTGACATGCAAGGCGGAGCGGCGATAGTGTCGCTTAGGCTTGCCCATGCGCTGCAAGAGGCAGGCGTTGACGCTCGCATGCTCGTCATCGACAAGCAGAGCGGTGACCCGCTGGTGGGTGTGATGGGCAGCAAATATCGTAACAAATGGAACTTTCTTTCCGAGCGATTGGGAGTGTTCATGCGTAACGGTTTCAGGCGCGACACCTTGTTCAAGATTGACACTGGCTCTCACGGCATCAACATCGCCGCCCACCCCTGGGTGAAAGATGCCGACGTGGTGTGCCTAAACTGGGTAAATCAAGGCACCCTCTCGCTAAAAAACATAAAGCAGTTGGCGCAGAGCGGCAAACCCATTGTGTGGACAATGCACGACATGTGGAACTGCACGGGAGTGTGCCACTACTCTTTTGAGTGCGAACGATATAAAGACCGCTGCCACAGCTGTCCTCTGCTAGAGACCAAAGGCGACGACCTCTCCACCACTATACAAGAGAAGAAGCGCAAACTCTATGAGCAAGCGCCCATCCATTTTGTGGCAGTGAGCCATTGGCTCGCCGAGTGCTGCAAGCAAAGCAAAACGATGAGCGACAGTAGCCTAAGTGTCATCTACAACGCCTTTCCCATTCACGACTTCGACTATCACAGGCTTAGCGGCAATATTAAGGAAATTCCCGCCGACAAAAAAATCATCGTCATGGGGGCTCGGCGCCTAGATGTAGAAGTTAAGGGCTTCAAGGAACTTATTGAAACCACACAATACATCGCCCGCAACAAACCAGAATTGGCAAGCAAGATCCATCTTGTGCTCTACGGCGAACTCAACAACAAGTCGCTGCTTAACAAGATAGAAGTACCTTGCACTTATCTTGGCTCAATAGGCTCTACCGAGCAGCTTAGTCAGCTCTATCGCCACAGCGACATAGTGCTCTCAACAGCACTCTATGAGAACCTGCCCGGCACACTCATTGAGGGTCAGGCGAGCGGGTGTCTGCCAGTAACATTCGGGAAAGGCGGACAAGCTAACATCGTCGACCACCTCAAAACTGGCTACATTGCCGAGTATAAAGACCCGGCGAGCGTGGCTGCGGGCATAGAGTGGGCGATAGACGCCAATGTCTCACGCGAGTTCCTCCACAACGAGGTGGAACGCAAGTTTGCCGCATCAAAAATTGCACAACAATACATTGAACTATTCAACAACTTAAAAACACTATAAATTATGAAGACTTTAAAAATGATGATGGGTGTTGCCGCAGCTTCAATGCTGGTAGTTGCAGGCAGCACTAAAGTAGAGGCACAGAAAGTGCTGGTGCTGTATTATTCGCAAACATCTAACACTAAGGCTGTTGCCGAGTGTATTGCAAACCAATTAAATGCCGACATAGAAGAAATAGTAGCAGTTAACCCATATGATGGTGATTTCAGTGCCACGATAGAGCGTTGCAAGGAAGAGCAAAAGGCTGGCACTACTCCTAAGATTAAGCCCATAAAAGCTGATTTGTCGAAATATAAGACTATATTCCTTGGGTATCCTATCTGGTTCGGCACTTATGCTCCTCCTGTTGCCACATGGCTTGATGAAGTGGACCTGAGTGGTAAGACAATAGTTCCATTCTGCACCTTTGGCAGCGGAGGCTTGGAGTCGAGCGTGGCGATGCTTGCTAGCAAGCAGCCTAACGCCAAGATACTTGATGGTTATGGAGTTCGTGCGGCACGCATGAAGGCGATGCATATGGAAGTTAAAGAGTTTTTGTTAGGTAGTGGGTTCTTGAGAGGTGATTTCACAGCACCTGGTCCATTCTCTGTACCTCATCTTGTGAGCGATGAAGAGGCTGCTATCTTTAATGCTGCAATTGGCGATTACCCGATGATGCAGAATGCCAAAGCGCGCACTGTGGCATCACGCACAATACCCAATGGCATAGAGTACCTGTTTACCGCTACTGAGAAGCCACGAAGAAATCCTGATCCAAACCTTCAAATGCGTCCACCAAAGGAAATGGAGGTATATGTGATAGTAGTTAATGGTCAGGCACCAGAGTTCACGAAGGTCGTTAGATAAAGTTTTAAGAATCACTATGCAAACAGTATTATTCACAAGCACAATATTCGGTCCCATTCATAGCCGCCGACTGGGGACTTCGCTGGGAATCAATCTGATGCCTAACGACGGTAAAATATGCTCCTTCGATTGCCTCTACTGCGAGGCGGGATACAATGCTCAGGGGCCTGGCACTACTGGCGTGGCTAAGCGTGAGACGTTGAAAAAGCAACTAAGGGCAAAACTCAAAGCGATGCACGAAGTGGGTGAAACACTCGACGTTATAACCTTCTCGGGCAATGGTGAGCCAACTCTTCACCCCAATTTCAAGGAAATTGTGACTGACGTGATAAACCTGCGCAACCAGTATTTCCCTGAGGCTAAGGTGAGCGTGCTCAGCAACGCTACTATGGCGGGCAGACCTAATGTGATTGCCGCGTTGAAGATGGTTGACAACAACATCCTGAAACTCGACAGCGCAGTGGCACGCACCATGCGCCTCATTAATCGTCCCACCTCGCCCAATGTGCTGCCAGTAGGCATCATCGAGGACCTGAAGGCCTTTGGCGGCAAGTGCATCGTGCAGACCATGATGGTGCGCGGCGAGCACGACGGACAGATTATCGACAACACCACCGATGCCGAGATTGACGCCCTAATCAACGCCTATCTCGCCATCAATCCGCGGGAAATCATGCTCTACACTATCGACCGCAAGACTCCCGAAGAGAAGCTGGTGAAGGTGCCTGTGGAAGACCTCAAGCGCATAGCCCGCCACATCGAGGCCGAGACCGGCATCAAAGTGCAAGTGACAGGATAATTTTTTTGTGGAACGAGGAAAGTGGAATGAGAAACGAAAACCACCTTCCCCGTTCCACTTTCCACCTTCCACAAATATGATAATCCCCCAATTTCTCAAGCCTGGCAATAAGTTTGCCATTATTTCACCCTCGGGGACAGTGCTGCCCGAGAGGGTGGATGGCGCAGTGCGTGCCATTGAGAAATGGGGATTTGTGCCTGTTGTTGGTGAACATTGCAAAGGGGAATATCTCGCTTATGGCGTTATCACCCATAGCGCTTCACCCGAGCATCGCCTTAATGACTTGCAATGGGCACTCAATGACCCTCAGGTGAGAGCAATTCTATGCAGCCGTGGTGGATATGGCGCAGTGCATCTGCTTGAGCATATTGACCTAGACCAACTCGTCCGTGACCCCAAGTGGCTGATAGGCTTCAGCGACATCTCGGCACTCCATGCCGCTTGGCATCGCGCTGGTGTGGTGAGCATCCATTCGCCTATGGCAAAGCATCTTACCCTCTACGACAGCGACAACGAGACCAACCGCATCAACTACAACATTCTCACTGGCAAAGGACTGCCCACCTACAACGAGCCGCCTCACCCATACAACCGCAATGGTATCGCCACAGCCACCATCACTGGCGGAAATCTAGCGGTGATCATGTCACTGCTGGCGACTCCCTATAACATCATCAAACCTGGCAATATACTTTTCCTAGAGGACGTGGCCGAGCAGGTTTATCAAGTGCAGCGGTTGTTTTACCACCTGAAACTTGCCGGCATTCTGCCGCGACTCGCAGGGCTCGTGGTGGGACAGTTCACTAAGCACCGCGGCGACGACACCTCGGCGATGTATGACATGATTCACGACATGGTAGCACCCTACGATTACCCTGTAGCGTTCAACTTTCCCATAGGTCATGTGGAGCGCAACGTGCCTATAGTTGAAGGCGCGACTGCCACCTTCGAAGTGAGCGACACAAACGTAAAATTGGCAATGAATTACTAATAACATTAGGCGGAGTCAGCGCCTTCGCCCAATATTTTATACACAAAATGAAAAACCGACACCTAGCTCTCGACATCGCGCTGAACCATGAGGGCGGGATGTCAAAAAAATCAAAAAAAATTATGAAGAAATTATTTTTTATTGCAGCAGTTGCTCTGTCAATGAGCTTGGTAGCTTGCTCAGGTAGTAACAAAGACAACAGCACTAGCGACTCTAGTGAATCGGCTCAGAGTGTTGAGGAAATTAAAGATGGCAACACCTATGAAGCGAAGAGTTACACTCTTAACTATCCTAAAGATTGGAAAGAGACTTTTTCAACCGATGACATTCTCAATGTTAAGTCGGCAGACGAGGCTATGGTGTTCAGCATTAATTACGATGCAGAGGGACCAACAGCCGACCAGTTAAAGGAGAAAGCAGATTTCGCAAAGCGTGTTAATACTGACTTATACAAAGAAGTAGGTGAACCTCAAATAATTGCCGACAACTTTATTACTCTGCGCCGCGTGACCAATGAAGGCGAGGTAGAATTATCCTATACTAAAGTTTTTGAAGGAACTAAGTGCATAATGGGCGCCATGAAATCTCCAGCCGATAAAGAGGCTAAAGCCGAGAAGATTCTCATGGGCATCATCAATTCAGTAAAATTGAAATAAGATTTTTATCGCAATACCTGCCCACTCTACACTTTCAACTGAAAAAGACTTTTGCCCAATCACCTGTGCGATGGTCGATGATGCCGAAGAAATCGGGTTCATCGACCATCTCGGCATTTTGGCAGTCGGCAAATTGCACCTCAATAATCTCCTTAAGGCTCTCAAACTTCTCCATTGCCTCTGTTTCATCAGTGAAACGAAACTCGTCTCGACCGTCCTCACTCTCACTATAGTATTGAAATATAACTTTCATATAAGTTTTCAGTTGTCAATTTTTAGCAATCAGACCCGATCTCCGTTTCACGCGCGAAGCGCTTTTCTCGTGGTGCCAAATCTCGAGGCTGTTGAAGGCATTCTGCCACAGAATGTAGAAACCTGGTCCCACAGCGGCTAGCGGATGAAGCCAAGCGCTTGATATCCAGATGGCAAAGGCGGTGTTCTTTTGGCCCATCGCCTGCCCCATCTCGGTAGTGGCATGAAAGTAGCGGCCCACGTAACGCCCCATGGCAAACTGCACAAAGGTTATGGCGAGGCTGGTAAGCGCAACCACTACAATAAACCACACCGTTGTGCCAGAGTTCATGATGTTGCGCATTGTGGCACCCGAAATCACCAATAGCAACACTCCCCACAGGTAGAACGACAAGTCTTTGTTGCTGATGATAAGGCTGTGCAGGCGTGGTGCGAAGTGCTTGACTAAATAAGCAAGTGCCATTGGGGCAAGCAACACAGTGCACACACGCTCCAGCAACGCAAGGAAAGCGTCCCAAAAGGGCATATCTATGCTCTCGTCAACGAGCGGGAATACAGCAGGAATCAACACAGCCGCAAGGAAGTTGCTCAGCAGCATGAATGTTGTCATCTTCTCAAGGTCGCCGTCGAGTTTGGCGGTTACCACTGGGGCGGCCGTGGCACAAGGACATATCACGCAGCAAATTATGCACTCCATCAGCACCAGTTCGTTACCCTTGGCGTTGTAGTGCACGATAAGCACCGTGCTCAGTATCACCAGCACAAGTTGCATGGCAAGAATCACAAAATGCCACCAACAGGGGCGCATGCGATGAAAGTCGGCGCGGCAGAAGGTCACAAACAGTATCACAAACAAAATCCACGGCAGGATGAAGTCAAAGAAACTGTTGAACACCCTTGATGCCTCATCAAGCGCAGGAGTGAAATAAAAGATGAAATAGACTAATATACCAGTTGTCATCGACACTGGCAACGTCCACTCTTTCAATATTTTGACAAGTTTGTTCATTTGTCATTAGTCCCTATGGGCTATCGGCAATGCACCCTAAAAACTATGCAAAAGTAGTCATTCCCGCCCATTTTGGCAAGATAATTATCTAGATAATTATCTCTAATTGTTAGTAATTTAGTAATTCATTTGAAAATCTTAGCGGGAGGTTAGACTTTGGATATAGTGGTAAAGTTTGCGGTAGAATGGATGCTTTGTCATGGTGTTGCTGTCGCCCATGATAAAGAGTTTCATGCGGGCGCGGGTGATGGCGACGTTCATGCGTCGCAGGTCGCGCAGGAAGCCTATCTGGCCATCTTCGTTGTTGCGCACTAGGCTGATGACGATGATGTCGCGCTCCTGACCCTGGAAACCGTCGACGGTGTTGACCGAAATAAGTTGGCGCAAAGGCTTGAAATAGGCGCTTTTGCGTAACAGTCGCCGCAGATACTGCACTTGTGCGCGATAGGGAGAGATGATGCCCACGTCGAGGCGCTCGTCAAGCACCCGCTGGCGCCCCAATCGCTCGAAATATTGCTGCATAGTGTCGATTGTGAGTCGTGCCTCAGCGCGGTTGATGCGTCCGTAGGTCTCCCCAACCAGTTCCTCATGTGCCTCCAGTCCCAAGTCGGCAGTATCTACCCATGTAATTGTTGTGTCGAGGTCAAGGATGCTGCGGTATTTCACTTCGGGGGCGCTCTCCACTTGACTGCCATAGAACCAATCGCTTGAGAAGCGCATGATGTCGTCGTTCATGCGGTATTGCACCTTGAGCAGCGTTACCACCTGTGGGTTGCTCTGCACGATGCGCTCCATCAAGGTTTTAGCGAGCCCGCCTTTTATCGCTTCCAAACACTTGATGGTTGGAGGCAACTGGCAGTGGTCGCCAGCGAATATCACACGCCCCGCTTTGCGGATGGCTATCCAGCACGCCGCCTCGAGCGCCTGTGCCGCCTCGTCGATAAAGAGGGTGGCAAACTTCATCCCTTCCAACACCCGGCTTGCGCTGCCTGCGAGGGTGCAGGAGATGACTCGCGCGCCGTTGAAGAGTTCGTTGTTGATACGCAGTTCAAGTTCGGTCTCTCGGCTCTTTAGGCGGTCGAGTTTCTGATGATAGCTGTTGCTGCCACGCCGCTTAGCGCTGCGTAGTTCGCGGATTGCCTTGCGTATCGCCCACAGTTGTGGATAGTCGGGATGAGCCTCAAAGCGACGCTCATAGGTGAAGCCCAGCATCTTGTCGTTGACCTTGGTGGGATTGCCAATGCGCAGCACCTCAACGCCACGATCCACTAGCCGCTCGCTAATCCAATCGACAGCCATATTGCTCTGAGCGCACACCAGCACCTGGTTCTCGCGCCGCAAAGTCTCATAGATGGCCTCGACAAGCGTGGTGGTCTTGCCAGTTCCCGGAGGGCCGTGCACAATCGCCACATCCTTGGCAAGCAGCACCTCGTTGACAGCATGCTCCTGAGTGGGGTTGAGCCATGGGAAACGGATAGGGGCAAAGGTGAATTTCTCGGTCTTGCCATGGTTGTAGAACAAGTCGCGCAGCTGAGCAAGGCGGTTGCCCTTTGCCTTTGTCACGCGGTCAATGGCTTGGAGCATAAGTTGGTAGGTGTGTTCGTCAAACGATAACTGCACTCCCACCCGCTCGCGGCCCTGAAGCTCGGCAACGGCATTACCATCGGGCACCACAATCACCATGCGGTTTTCCTGGGCATAGCTCACCGTGCCAGCAAACTTGAAATAGCTGATATTGTCGTTGCCGTCGACATGGAAAAACATTACCTGACGGCCATATTCGAAGTTGTGCTCAATATCGGTATCCTCATTGCGGCTCACCTCCACAACCAGTTGGTTGAGCGAGTTGTAGTAGCTGCGCCCCACAGCAATGGGCCACCAGCAGTCGCCGCGTTTCACCTTGCGCCCAAGCCCAACGGTCTCGGTTTGCCGCTGAAACTCGTTGCGCTCGGCGTCGCGATCTGCCACAAGCAACGCCCGTTGCTTCTGCAATTCCAATATAGGTGATACCGACTGCATTTATTGTATATTTCTAAAAAACAGAGCAAAGTTAACTATTTCTTGATAATTATTATTATTTTTGCAAAAGAATAAACACGTCTTCATTATGAAAAAAGCGATAGTAATAGGTGCCTCGTCGGGACTGGGGAATGAGGTGGCGCGGCTTCTACTGGAGCAGGGGTGGACGCTCGGCGTGGCGGCACGTAGAGTCGAAGCACTTGAACTGTTACGCGAACTGGCGCCTGAAAGGGTCCAGACGCAAGCCATTGATGTCACGAGCGATGATGCCACAGCGGCTCTCGACGAGCTGATTGCAAAGGTGGGAGGCATGGACTTGCTGTTCTATGCCGCAGGTATCGGCAAACAGAATATGGAGCTGGAGTCTGACTTCGAACTCAATACCGTGACCACCAACGGCCTTGGCTTTACCCGCATGATTGGAGCGGCTTACCGCTATATGGCGACTCACGGTGGCGGACACATCGCAGCCATCAGCAGCATCGCCGGCACGAAAGGTCTAGGCGCCGCGCCGTCTTATTCGGCGACCAAAGCCTTTCAAGCTACTTATTTGCAAGCCCTGGAGCAGCAAGCCTATATGCGCAAGTTGAACATCCGTTTCACCGACCTGCGGCCAGGCTTTGTCGCTACTCCATTGCTGGGAGATAATCCAAAATATCCTATGCTACTCGAGACCAAAAAAGTGGCGCGAGAGATGGTAAAGGCGATTAACAGCGGCAAACATGTGTGGGTTATCGATTGGCGTTGGCGCATAACCACAGCCCTATGGCGCCGAATCCCAAAATGCATCTGGCGAAGGCTGAAAATAAAGTAACGATCAAGAAAATTGGCCACTGGTAACTGACTACTGATAACTATTTACTATCTTTGTAGTGAAAAACTGAGAAATATGTCAAGCAACAAGAGAAAATGGTATGTGGTGTGGATAGGCACCGAGCCGGGAATCTGCGACACGTGGACTGAGTGCCAGCTACGCACAAAAGGCTATCCAGGCGCACGTTACAAGAGTTTTGACAGCCAAGAAGAGGCTGTGGAAGCGTGGCGCAACGGATATGAGGAGGAAGCGCGTCAAGTGCTGCGGGCAATCGCCAATGCCCCTCGCCGCAAAGATGAGGTGGACTACACTCAGATACCCGAGATTATCCCTGGCAGTTGGGCAGTAGATGCCGCATGCAGCAAGAACCCCGGCACGATGGAGTATCGTGGTGTGGATGTTTACACTGGTGCGCAGATTTTCCACCAGGGGCCGTTTGAGCAGGGCACCAACAACATCGGCGAGTTCCTTGCCATAGTTCACGCTCTGGCGATGCTCTACAACCGAGGCGACGGCACTACAGCCATTTACAGCGACAGCCGAACGGCACAGATTTGGGTGCGCAAGCGCAAATGCGGCACAAAACTTGAGCGCACACCCCAAAATTCTCGCCTCCTCGACATAGTGCTCCGTGCCGAGAATTGGTTGCAGACACACCAAACCACCAATCCCATTTATAAATGGCAAACCGACAAATGGGGTGAAATCCCCGCCGACTTCGGGAGAAAATAAAGTCACACCAATGAAACAATAAACAAAGAGAGCCAGTCGCTAAGCAACTGACTCTCTTTATGTTGGCCTACCCGGATTCGAACCAGGAAATGCGGCACCAAAAACCGTTGTGTTACCGTTACACTATAGGCCAATCCTAACATCATGAGAACAGAATTCCCAAATGCGGTGCAAAATTACACTAGTTTGTGCAATCTACCAAATTTTTCGCGATTTTTTTTCAAAAAGCGCAGAAAAGTGAAAAGGAATTAAACGGTGTGAGAAATCCCGCGTGGGCGTGGTTGGTGTATTGTGCCTCACTGTCGGCCTTTGATAATTCTCTTCCCCTTAATTCTTTTTTTCCTCTTATTTTGCTATCAGCAGGAAGTAGTTCTTCTTGCCACGTTGTGCGAGGATGTATTTGTCGTTGAGCAGCATAGTGCTGTCGATGAGCATGTTCTGGTCGGTGACCTTCTCCTTGTTGATGCTCACGCCGCCGCCCTGAGTCATCTTGCGCATCTCGCCCTTGCTGGGGAAGACGGCAGCGTTCTCGGTGAGCAGCACGATGGCTGGCACGCCCTCGTTGAGGGCCTCGCGGCTTACCTCAAACTGTGGCACACCCTCAAATACCGAAAGCAGTGTGTCCTCGTCAATCTTGTGGAGGATGTCCTTTGCCTTGTTGCTGAAGAGGATTTGCGAAGCCTCAACAGCCATCTCATAGTCCTGCTCTGAGTGTACCATAATGGTGATTTCCTTGGCGAGGCGCTTCTGCAATGGGCGCATACCTGGGTCACGCTCCTGTTCTTCCTCGAGAGCCTTGATTTCCTCTTGTGACAGGTCGGTGAAAATCTTGATGTATTTGGCAGCGTCAAGGTCGCTCACGTTGAGCCAGAACTGATAGAACTTGTAGGGCGAAGTGCGCTTGGGGTCAAGCCACACGTTGCCGCTCTCGGTCTTGCCGAACTTACCGCCGTCGGCCTTGGTGATAAGCGGGCAGGTGATGGCGAACGCCTCTCCACCGGCGATGCGGCGAATCAGCTCGGTGCCGGTGGTGATGTTACCCCATTGGTCGCTTCCACCCATCTGCAAGCGGCATCCCTCATGCTCATAGAGGTAAAGGAAGTCATAGCCTTGGAGCAGCTGGTAACTGAACTCTGTGAACGACATGCCATGGTCGGCATTGGCGGCCAGGCGCTTCTTCACGCTGTCCTTAGCCATCATATAGTTTACAGTAATGTGCTTGCCGATGTCGCGGATGAAGTTCAGGAACGAGAAATCCTTCATCCAGTCGTAGTTGTTCACGAGGATAGCGTGGTTAGGTGCGTCGCTGTCGAAGTCAAGGAAGTGCGACAGCTGAGCCTTGATGGCCTCCTGATTGTGGCGAAGGGTTTCCTCGTCGATGAGCTTGCGCTCCTGCGATTTCATCGATGGGTCACCAATCATTCCTGTAGCACCACCAATCAGAGCAATTGGACGGTGACCAGCACGCTGGAAGTGCTTAAGCATCATGATGCTTACCAAGTGGCCAATGTGCAGCGAGTCGGCGGTGGGGTCAATGCCCACGTAGGCGCTCGTCATTTCTTTGTTCAACTGTTCTTCAGTACCTGGCATGATATTGGCAATCATACCTCTCCAAGTTAGTTCTTCTACAAAATTCATCGATTATAATGTGTTTTTTAGTGAATATTCTTTTTTCAAGCCGCAAAGGTACAAAATAGTTTTCAGTTTTCAGTTGTTAGTTGTTAGTTTTTATTAAGCGAAGAGATAAAAAGAGGTTAATTAAGGAAGTTTTTCTTTAATTATGCATTAAATATAAAATAATTGTGTAATTTTGCGTTCTAATAGTGAGGTTTATTCAATAGGAAATATTTTATACAAAAGTAACACAATAAATTACATTTACAGCTATGGCAAAATTTGATAAGTCAGTATTAGCGAAGTATGGCATCACCGACGTTCAGGAGGTGCTCTACAACCCCACTTATGAGGTATTGTTCAACGAGGAGACCAAAGACGGCCTTGAGGGCTTTGACGTAGGTCAGGAGACCGAGCTTGGCGCCATCAACGTGATGACCGGTATCTACACCGGCCGCTCGCCTAAAGACAAGTTCATCGTTATGGACGAGAACAGTAAGGACACCGTTTGGTGGACTACTCCCGAGTATCCTAACGACAACCACCCTGCAAGCCTCGAGACATGGGCAGCAGTTAAGGAGCTTGCTCAGAAGCAGCTGAGCGGCAAGCGCCTGTTTGTCGTTGACGGTTTCTGCGGAACCCACAAGGACACCCGCATGAAAGTTCGCTTCATCATGGAGGTAGCATGGCAGGCACACTTCGTCACCAATATGTTCATCCGTCCACAGAATGAGGAGGAATTTGACCAGGAACCCGACTTCATCGTTTACACCGCCAGCAAGGCAAAGGTTGAGAACTACAAGGAGCTCGGCCTCAACAGCGAAACAGCAGTTGTGTTC
>JAFZUL010000093.1 GCA_017618355.1 Muribaculaceae bacterium | reverse complement strand
CAGCATGATGGTGTAAACCGCTGTCACGTCGGCGGCGGTGATTTCGCCGTCGCCAGTTTGGTCGCCATTAACGAGGTGGGTGGTGTCGTTGTTGAGCATGAAGTCATAGAGCGCGGTAACATCGGCTGCTGTCACCACTCCGTCGCCGTTCACGTCGCCAGGAACGGCAGTGCTAAAGGGTATATCAACCCATCCACTTCCTGACACAAACTTCGATGGAATCCAGCGCTTGTTGCGGGCAGATATTACCTGAGCATTGGTGAGGTTGACGTTGTTTTCGACGTAAGATCCTGAAGAATATCCCGGGTAGATATATCGTAAACTACCATAGCTACCGGCAGGTATGGTACACAGACTGTTGATAAGTGTATTAGCCCCTAATTCATTGATTTTATTCAAACAGCAGTTAATAGTGCGCAACGCATTGCAACCCTGAACCGAGAGAGAAGTGAGCTTGTTGCTTTCAAGCATTAAGTAGTTTAATGACGAGCAACCCTGGACATTAAGTGAGGTCAACTGGTTGTAATGGGCTTCTAATCTAGTGAGTTTTGTCTTATTTGACACATCCAAAGAACCAATCTTGTTCCAACAGCAGTTGAGTTCTATCAAGTTACTCAAATTGCTCACATCGAGCGAGGAGAGCTTATTGTTGTGGCAGTCTATCTTAGTCAGTGCCGTGCAGTCACCTAGATTAGAAAAATACTCCAGCGAACTGTTGTTGTAGCAATTCAATGTCATTAAGCTGGTGCAGTCATCCAAATCTATACTCTTCAAACTGCTATTTTCATAGCAAGTTAGCATTTTTAATGAAGGGGAAGAGTAAATATAGAAATTTGTTAAATTACTGTTGTTGCCAACTTCGGTTGCGACTAGGGGGTTGTTAGCAATGTATATAGTCTTTATGTAGCTACTATTGTAGTAAGCAAAAGATGTTAATTGATTGCTAGACATCTGCAGCATTTCCAATCCACTAGGCAATGTGGGCTGCGAAGTAAACTTATTAGCATGAAGATTCAATGTTTTGAGGCTGCTTGGCAATGATGTCAATGACGAGATATTATTGTAAGGACAAACAATCATCTTTAAACTTGAGCATCCCGTGACATTTAATGAGGTCAATACACAATTATTAGTCCCCCAATAGTTGTGATATAACTCGGTGAGCTGGGTGTTGTATGAGCAATTCAACGATCTTAATTTGGTGTATTTAGCGCCATTATGATAGCCATCGGAAGTCATGTAGTCAAAATTCAAGGAAGTAAACTTGTTGCTCGAGCAGTCTAAAGACTCTATATTGGTGGGCAAATTATTCAACGAAGATATCTGGTTATTGCTGCAATTCAAAGTCTTCAGCGAGCTGCAGTTCTGCAGGTAATTAAACGATGTGATCTTGTTGTTTGAGCAGTTGAGTGTCTGAATGGATGTAGGCACATCATATAGATTGGTCAAGTTATTGTTGTTGCATCTGAGCTCTTTGAGATTTGCAAATTGCGACAATCCTTCAAGGCTTGAAATATTCAAATCTGATATATTCAAGTAAGTGTAAGCATTCATCGCAGAGGTTGTTAACCAGCCTTGAGGCTCCAGATAACGCAGATGGTTAAACAAATTCGCATCGGGGAATTTACTTGCATTTATTTTCACTGCTGGCACATAGTCTGAAATCTGGACCTCTTTGCCCGACAGGTCGCTTTCTTTGAGAAGATAAATGTTTTTACTATAATAATCTATAGGCAAGAAAATATGAGTATAGTAATCGTTCAAAGAAGTGACATCTTTAGCATGCACAGTGTTGCTGCTACCAGGCTTTAATGTAATCAAGGTACTTCTAGAGATGTAATCGCCAGTATCATAATAAGAAGTATATCTAAAAGTCACTTCATACAAATTGTAAAATCTAGGGCCATTAGATTCGACAGTGCAATTCTTAATCTTAAAATCCAGATTCTCGCTGCGTGTTCCACCCTTAATGGCATTGGCCGAAGAGCTGGAGTTGGTATTATTTATGGTCAATGTTCCCGAGCCTTGAAGATAAACATCGCAGTCTTGAAGCTTAAGGCCGGCATGGCCGCTACTTTTAGTGGTGAAAGTGGCATTTTTGTTCACATTGATATAGGTGGTATGTTTATTCTTGTCTTTGCACAGCACTGCATCGGCATCACTAATGGTAAACTTAACGGTTCCATTCAAATTGATAGTGAGATCTCCATCTACCTCGTCCACACTGATACCGTTGTTGCTGCTGCCACTTTTAGAGTAATCTACATTGTAAAGAGTCAGTGTTCGCGTTGAGTTGTCATAACTCACCGTGCCGCCACCCGCATTGAAACTTGTGGTTCCCGTGATTTTTGTGCCGCACACATAGATTTTTGTCGCGGCGCTTGATGACAATGCCAGAGTGGCAACCGCCATCATTAAGAGTAAAACTTTTTTCATAATGCTATTGTTTATGTAGTTAATAATTAATTGTTTATAGGTTAAAACCGCAATAAAATTAGAGTTTCTATCTCTATACCACTTAATAAATTGCAAATTTAAACAAAATTTCACAAATTAACCACAATTTGTAATGTTAAGAATGATTAAAATGCACATTTAGGCGACCTTTGCCGCCTGGAAAAGGCTTTTTGTTGTTCTTGGTCTGGTTTTGTTGATTTTGTTTGATTTAACCCGATGGTTTAGAACGAAAGCGCCTCCAACAGGAATTGGAAGCGCTTATGTGATATTAAACTAGTGCCAGCGGACAACTAGTTATTCAGCAGTATGCCATAGATTGCGGTGACGTCGGCAGCAGTCACCACTCCGTCACCGTTCACGTCGTAGGCGTCAGCGTAAGTGTTGGTACCATTAAGCAGGTGGTTATAAATCTCGGTCACGTCGGCTGCTGTCACCTCTCCGTCGCCGTTCACGTCGCCAGGGATGCTAGTGGTGATTTCTACCCAGTTGCCGTTT
>JAFZUL010000092.1 GCA_017618355.1 Muribaculaceae bacterium | reverse complement strand
CCGAGAACAGCGGCAAGACGTGGTTCTCCAACTTCTACGTCACTCCCGACGGCAAAGAACAGCATGAGGTTGTCGTGACTCGAATTGACTCCAGTAAGGAAGGTGGCGATTGGGAGACCGATATCCAGGAGGCAGTGAATATGATCTGCTTCACGCTGCAGGTACACAGCAACCTTGTTGGCTCTGTGCCTGGTAAGGCTCAGACCAACAACAGCGGTAGCGACAAACGAGAACTTTACACCATTGCCCAGGCTCTGCAGAAACCATTCCACGATTTGATGTTTATTCCTCATGACATGCTCATCAAGTATAACAAGTGGAATGGTGTGACAGTGAGCGTACCGTTCATCCAGCTCACCACTCTCGACGAGAACAGAGATGCAAAGGTGGTGACTCTTGAAGAAGAATAATAACCCTAAAAAACATATCAAGTATGATTTTTGTTACTTCTCAAACCATCCTCGAGAAAGTCTTCAGCAACGAAATTGCCGTTGTTGAGGGCGAGCAGACTTTGTTCGATAAGATAACGCTCGAGCTGGAGACTTCCGAGAACTGGCTGATGTCCCAGGTGATAGGCACGCCTCCTCCAGATGTTGTGGCTCAAAACACAACATTCTATAACATGTGCGTCACTATCGTTGCGTGTGACGCAATGCGACGTGCTATCCCTGCTTTGGATCTCGTTCTTACTCCTAACGGTTTCGGCGTTGTGCAGAACAACAACGTCGTGCCGGCATCCAAGGAGCGTGTGGAGCGATTGATAGCGTCTTGCATTGTGCGACGCGACTTCACGCTTTCACGCCTCTATGCCAAGCTCGCAACTTTGAACTATTGGCAAGGCTCTTTGCAACAGAATGAATGGGCAAGTTCGCCTCTGCAGAACTTCGATGATGTCGAATCGTGGAGCAAGCGCAAAGAATATGACAGCAGCTATGAAGCTCTGTTGGCGATGCGCAACGAAGCGGCTCCTTTTGTATCTAGGCTCTCCAGCTTATTCATCTCCGCTATTGTGATGGCGCGTGTCAGCCTGGCATTGTGTTCCAACGATGCCAGCGAAGATACTGCCAACGACCGTCTGCTGGCAAAGAAACTTGCTCGCATCATTCTCCGATATCTCAACACAGGAGTATTCCACCATTCCATGGTTGACCCCTTGGTCGACTATCTGCGTCAAAATGATGCTGAGTGGAAGGCTTCTGATGTTGCTGAGTTCTACGAAGTACCGGTTTTCCAAAACACTAAAGAATCCAAAGGATATTTCTTTTAGCCCATGTATGACGAGATAAATTACTATTCTGATGGCGACGAGAAGGGCAGTGCCGGAACTGCACTGTTCTCCGTATTTATCGGTTTCATTCTTGGAGCCTTGGCTTGCTTCCTGATCTGCCTCTGTGGATGTCGCTCACAAAAGAGTGTCACCACGTCGGTTGCCGTCGATTCTGCTGCCATATCGACGACAACCGAAATAGGGGTGGTGAACTCCGAAGCGACATCGCTGCAGAACCTCTCGCTGCATTTCGACTCGCTCGAAATGTGGTTAACACCTAATATTGCTTCATTCTTGCCTGCCTCATCGACTCTCGGCCCCGCTGATGGAAACGCAACCGCCAACTCGGCGGTTGCGGGACCATCACAGCTCCAGAACGTGGCTCCTTTCAACCTCGCCGACTTGCTATTCTCAGGCGGACAGCCTATTTACATTAAGGCTACCGGTGCCACAATCGGGAGCGAGACAGCAACTAATGAGAAAAACAGCGAAATAAAGATGGCCTCCGACTCAACAGCTGGAGCCATCAACAAGCGAGAGGACTCCAACGAGGAAGTAGACCGCACTGCGGTTGCCAAGCCTCCAGATACCACTTGGGTATTAATCGCTGGCTTCGTCATCCTCGCACTACTAATCTACTTCAAGAAATAGGATTAAATCTCAAGAGATATCAAAGTATCTCAAGAAATAGCAACATATTTCAAACAAGATATTAACCTTACAAGCTCAGTTGGCGAAACCTTACAAGCTCATGATGGCTGAACACCCAGCTCTGCACCCACCCACATTACGCCATACACTGCAGAAATAGGTCAACGGGTTCCCCAGCGACCTATTTCTTTTTCGTGACAACACGAAAATGATGTACCATTTTGTTGACATCAACAAAATGGTCTCGTTTCAGCATCTAACGCCAATTTTGCGACCTCTAACGCCATTATTTTGCAATTGTCTGCAAAATACTCCCGAAAAATTCCCTCTGCAGGGGAATTTTTCGCCGATTTTTGGAAATTCCGTGCTTTTTGTGGTGATTTCTGTGCACTTTTCGCAAAAATGCGTTCAAAAAACCACAAAAAACGTGCATTTATCGGCTTTTTCGCTGAAAAGTATCTGCAATTTCCTAACGAAAATTGAAAGATTTCAAGCGAAAATTTTAATAAAAGGCTGTCAAACAGCCTAAAGTGAGGTTTAAGGAGCGAAATTTTTCGCTCCTTTCACGAAGTTGACCCCCCTTCCGCCCTACGGCGTGCGTGTCCTCTCCCTCGCTTTCGTGTGCGCTATATGTAAATATGTGCTGATGTGCGGTACTGCGCGAGCCGTGCGAAGTGCGGTACTGCTCCAACATTTTCGATGTGCGGTGATGTTGTCTTTTTAGATTCAAGGCTATGGATATAACTTTGAGCAAAAAAGAGATTATGGACCCATCAGTTATTGACCAACTTACAGCCCTCGTCGATGCGCTCCGTGCTGAGACGACTGCCAACAGCATCACGCCCGAGCGGCTTGGTGCGCTCCTTCAACAAATCATTGATGTTCTTCCTGAGCTTGACGATTCAGCAATTGCCAACCAGGCTAGAACAGCGTTAGAGGCTGCTCAAGCTGCTGTGAACCTAGCGAACAGCGCATTGTCGGCATCGCGAATGGCTGAGGCTGCAGCCAACGACGCAATCAACAGCCTGTCCTCGATGGCGTCTGATGTTGCTGAGGCTCTGTCTCAAGCCACCAGTGCTTACGCTACTGCTCAGACAGCTTCGTCAGCAGCCACTCAGGCATCGCAGCAAGTGTCTGCCTTGTCTACTCGAGTAGCCAACCTTGAGACCTTCAAGACTCAGGTCGAGTATGACTTCCAACATACTCCAGCTTATCATTCCGCATCGTGGCTTGTTGACGAGCCTAACCCGACCATGACACGGTACAATGCCATGAAGAGCGCGATAGGTTTGCATCGTATGTTGTTGCTCCATGGATTCCCTGCAGTGTCGGCATCAGTCGACAATAATGCAGGAGTAATAACCGTAGTCTTCGCCATGGGCGACCGCTACGACATCTACACTGTGACCAAGGGTGTATCGAATTGCACGGTGACTCGTGTTAGTATTCCATTGGTTGCATTGCAGAGCGGACTTGAGGGCAACACCATACCTCATGGTCGCATTGGCTTTGAGGGCAACGACGAGTTGTTCTACATCTACAACGAGGAGAGCGGTGAGTGGCAGCGCATATCTTCATCAGTGTTTGACATCTCCTGGATCGCAGATCTAGACGATACCAACGCCGAGGATTATGCACATCGCTTGCTCAATCTTCTCAATGATCCAGTTCCTGGCACAATCTATTGTGTAAACAATAAGCCTGCTGTGATTGCTCAAGGAACTAACGGCAGCTACAGCACAATAGAAGTCAACGTATGGGAAGGCTATCGATATGTAAACTATCAGATTGTTCCTGATCATGATTACGATAATCGTATCACTTTTATAAATTACTAATTGTGTAAACTATGTCAAACGCAACAAACATCAAACTTCAGGAGATTCGTGTTGCCAACGGCAGCAGCTATCTCCGCTACAAGGCACGCGATGGCAAGTATCGCTACCTTAACTCTTTGGAGATGCCAGAGACTGATATCACTGGCGTTACCTACTCTGAGCTCATTGGGATGCGTGACAATGCGTTACTCGAAATGGGTGCGCTCTATCGCATCACCGATTACATGACTACCACGACGCAGGACGATACTCGTTCTGCCGGTCATCAATTCGACGTGGTAGTGCTTGCCACTGGAACCAAGACGCTTTCAGAGCAAGCATGGGCTATGCCTCATTCAGGCGACACCTACTTTGCCGCATCCAACCTCAAAGCCTGGCGACTCTTGTATTCTCTTGAGAACGATACCAGCCGTTTCTCATGGGCAGATCCCGAGAACGGCAAGGGCGTTATCTATCGTTTAATCGATGAATGGGGCAACGATTGCCCTTACGACTTCAAGAACATCCAGTTCAAGCGTTGGGCTGTTTCAAGCTTGACTAATGACAAACTCGACTCAGACTCTCTTGATGAGCTTGCAGCTCAGTTTGTCTACGATGCTGACGAAAACCCATTCTGTTTTGCTCGTCAAAATTCTAACTACACATCAGGTTCAACGAGCTTTGTTGTGAATAACGAAGTTTCTAAATGG
>JAFZUL010000091.1 GCA_017618355.1 Muribaculaceae bacterium | reverse complement strand
CGTGAAGAACGAGGTGGAGGGTCTGGGACGCTTCGACGGCAGCTACGACCTATACTTCTATGGCGACGGCAAGCGTGAGCACCCCGCCTGGGACTCGCTGTGCTTTGACTATGGCAAGAACGCCGTGCTCAACTTCCTGCTGAGCAACTGCAAATTCTGGCTGGAGGAATATAAGTTCGACGGCTTCCGCTTCGATGGCGTGACATCGATGCTTTACTACAACCACGGTCTCGGTCAGGCATTTGGCAGTTATGAAGATTACTACAACGGCAATCAGGACACCAACGCCATCACTTATCTAACCCTTGCCAACAAACTCATCCATGAGGTCAATCCTCGTGCCATCACCATTGCTGAGGAGATGAGCGGAATGCCAGGTTTGGCGCGCAAGGTGAAGGATGGCGGCATCGGTTTCGACTACCGCATGGCGATGGGTATCCCCGACTACTGGATTAAGACCATCAAAGAGCAAAAAGATGAGCACTGGAAGCCCACATCGATATTCTGGGAACTCACCAACCGACGTGCCGACGAAAAGACCATCTCTTATGCCGAGAGCCATGATCAGGCGCTGGTGGGCGACAAGACCATCATCTTCCGCCTGATTGACAAGGAGATGTACTGGCACATGATGACCGGTGACGACAACGGCGTAGTGAGCCGAGGCATTGCGTTACATAAGCTCATCCGTCTCGTTACCGCATCGACCATCAACGGCGGCTACCTCAACTTCATGGGCAACGAGTGGGGACATCCCGAGTGGATCGACTTCCCGCGCGACGGCAACGGATGGAGCTATAAGTATGCTCGTCGTCAATGGGACCTTGTGGACCGCGAGGACCTCAAATACCAGTTCCTAAACAACTGGGACAACGACGTGATGCACCTTATTGGAGGCGTCCACAACTTCCAAGCGCTTCCCATTCGCAAACTTTGGGACAAGGATGATGACCAAATTCTCGCCTACATGCGTGGCGACCTAGTGTTTGTGTTTAACTTCAACCCTGTGCAGTCGTTCAGTGACTATGGTTTCCTGGCTCCGGCAGGTGAATACCACGGCGTGATTAACAGCGACAATCCACGTTACGACGGATATGGCAATGTTGACGACAATGTTAAGCACTTTACCCAGCCTGACCCGCTCTACGACAGCGCTGGACTTGGATGGCTGAAACTCTATATCCCAGCCCGCTCGGCACTCATTTTGCGATTGCAGCCCGGAAAACCCAAAGCTGTCAAGAAACCTGCCGCCAAAAAAACCGCGGCAAAGCCTGCAGCTAAGAAAAAATGCAAAAAATAAGGATTTGTCATAATTCGACATTTTTTGCAGATCCCCCTCTAAGATAGAGGGGGCAAGGGGGAGTATGATAGGCACAAGAATTTGAAATATTATTGATTACCAGCATATTCGGCATTTTCATACTCCTCCGCCCTACGGGCACCTCCTCTATCTCAGAGGAGGAGTTTTCATTAGATTCCACATTTTGACACACCATCAAAATTGACACATATAAATGAACATTGTTGTTTATTGCTCGGCAAATAATGTGTTGCCGAGAGATATTACCGACATCGCTGCCACTTTGGGACGTTGGATAGGTGAAGGCGGCCACTCGCTAATATATGGCGGCGTTAATGCTGGACTGATGCACATCACAGCACAAGCCGCCCACAATGCTGGCTGCAAGAGCATTATGGGTATCGTCCCTGAGTTTTTTGCCCATCGTGCTGACCCGCTCTGCACTGAGTTAATGCTTGCCCATGACCTGAACGACCGCAAGTCGAAACTCATTGCCCATGGCGACGTGTTTGTAATCCTTCCTGGCGGCCTTGGCACTATCGACGAGTGGATCTCCACTCTCTCAACGCTTGTGGTTGAGGGCAGCAACCGCCATATCATCGTGGTGAACTATAATGACATGTACTCTGCTCTTTCCAAGCAACTCGTCAATACCGCTCAGTCCCAATTCTCTCGTTCGCCGCTCATTTCCAGCTCAATCCTAGTCAATAACGCACAAGAACTAATAAGCCAACTAAACAAAATAAACAAACTATGAAATCTAAAGTATATACCCTCACAGGTGACAAAGGAACAACATCACTGGTTGGCGGTCAACGCGTTGCCAAAGATGACATACGCGTAGAAGCCTACGGCACCGTTGATGAGCTGAACGCTCACATCGGCATGCTCGCCCATGCTTTAAAAGGCTCCGCCCCCGAAGTGGAAAAACTTATCTTCAAGATTCAGAACAAACTGTTCAACCTGGGCGCTTATCTCGCCACCGAGCAGAGTAATGAGGAGGCTCCTGTCTATGGCCTGAGCGATGATGACGTGAAGGCAGTTGAGACGATGATTGACACCCTCGATGAGCAGTTGCCACCCATGCGCGGGTTTATCCTGCCTGGTGGCACCAGTGCTTCGGTGTGCTGCGACATCTGCCGCACCGTGACTCGCCGTGCCGAGCGCCGCGTGGTGACTCTCGCCTCTCAGCAACCCCTCAACCCCCTCGCCCAGCGCTACCTCAACCGCCTAAGCGACTTTTTCTTCATCCTCGCCCGCCACTGCAACGTGTCAAGCAACGTAGAAGAAGTGCTGTGGGATAAGAATAGCTAGGAATAGATAAGAATAGACCATATAATAATTTGCGCGATTTTTTCAATGAAAAATCACGCAAATTTTCTTTTACACATTATTATATAAATTCTTTGTGTTCCTTTGATTTTAGATTGTGGCCAGGGAGTCGCTGTGGAGGGCGAAGGCTTCGGCGGCTAGGCAGCGGCTTTCGATGCCACGGAACTTCTCCATAGCGGTGTGCCAGCCGTCGTAAAGTTCTTTCATGCCCTGACTTACATGACAGTTGCATGCCTCGTGCTTGCGCTCAAGCACAGCCTCAATATTCACCCAATGGGTGGGGTGGAACATCTGCGTCTGTTCGCCTGTCATCACTTCAAAATAATAGAGCTGGAACCTGCGGTCGAGACGTCTCCACGAGTCAAGCACCAGTGTGCCGCACACTGCATGGTCGCGGTGGGCGTCGATAGGCCAGTGAGTTAATACCACATCGGGGTTCTCACGGTCAATGAGTTCGCGCATCTCCTTATATCGCTCAAGATTCACCTCGGTATTACCATCAACTTGGCTCATGAAGATGTGCCTAGCACCAGTGATTTCGCAAGCGTTTTCACTTTCTACCACACGTATTGCAGCTGCCTCATCGTGGCTCTTGCCAGGGATGCCCGCCTCACCGCGAGTGAGATAAACGCACACCACATCGTGCCCAGCGTCGGCAAGCAGACACATCGTGCCGCCGCATCCCGTCTCAGGGTCATCGGGGTGAGCCCCAATCACCAAAATCTTGCGACGACGCCTAGTGTTGCCGTTCTCCCCTATTTCTTTACTTGCAGCATCAACTGCCAAAGGTATCCCCAGCACGGCAGTACCTAACGCCGCTGTGCCCACTGTCTTAATCATTTCTCTGCGATTCATGTTATATATCTTTTTCCTGCAAAAGTAATAAAAAAACTGATTCAATACCACTTTTTTGCAAACGTTTTCATAGTTTTTTCTCCTTAATTATAATAATATTTTGATATAAGTAGTTTAATTATTAGTAATTTTACTCACTAGATAAAAACTAATATAAAATAAAGAACTATGAAACTAATTTTCAATCTTGACTATCAGACTATCTTTGGAGAGGAGATAGTGTTGCACATTGACGACAGTCAACTCGACTTCCTTGACAGAGCCCACAAGATGACGACTATCGACGGACGCCGTTGGATTTGCGAGGTGAGCTATCCTGGAAAGAGCGGAAGTCACATCGACTACTACTACAGTGTGAACCGCGGCGACGAGGAAATGCGCCATGAATGGCAGACGGTGCCTCACCGCCTTGTGTTCTCGTGCGCTAAAGCCAAGCGCTACACCATCTACGACCATTGGCTCGACCTGCCTGAGGACAGTTACCTCTACAGCAGCGCATTTACCGACTGCCTCGCTGAGCGCCCCGTGCAGAAGATGGCAAGCACAGGATTCGGAAAGACCGCGATCATTAACGTACGCGCGCCGCAGCTTGCCGGCAACCAGCGCCTTGTGCTTTGTGGCGAGGGTCCCGCCCTCGGTGACTGGAGCGCCCAGCGTGGTCTAAACATGACTGAGATCACCCACAACCAGTGGGCTATAAAACTCAACACTTCTAAGCTCGCCAGCAACCGCATTACATTTAAGTTTGTCGCTCTTGACGACAAGGGCGGCATCTGCTGGGAGGAGTGCGACAACCGCAGCATTGAGCTGCCTCATCTCGCCACTGGCGAAGTGGTATGCTACGAGTTACCTCAAGCCACTTTCCCTCTTCCCGCTTGGCGCATCGCCGGCACCGTGATTCCAATCTTCTCGATGCGCAGTAAGTATAGCTGCGGCGTGGGCGACTTTGGCGACCTTAAGAAGATGATCGACTGGATGGAGCTCACTGGCCAACGCGCTTTGCAGGTGCTTCCCATCAACGACACCACCATCACAAAGACATGGACCGATAGCTATCCCTACAACAGCATTTCGATCTATGCTCTGCACCCAATGTATGTTGATCTGCGTCAACTCCCAGCTCTCAAGGATGTGGAGAAGATGAAGAACTATCTGAAACAAGGTAAGGACCTGAATGCTCTGCCACAGATAGATTATGAGCGCGTCAATGAACTCAAACTCACTTACCTGCGCGACGTGTGGGAGCAAGAAGGCGAGAAGATTGTCAAGGGTAACGACTACAAGAACTTCTTTAACGCCAACAAGCGTTGGCTCGTGCCTTACGCTGCCTTCTGCGTGCTGCGTGACAAATACGGCACAGCCAAGTTCAGCGAATGGCCCAACCATCGCCAGTTCACCACTTCGCTCAAGAAACTCGTTGAGGATCCAAATACCGATATGGGTAAGGAGGCTGCATTCTGGATGTTTGTGCAGTTTGAGCTGAGCATTCAGATGAAGTCTGCTCACGACTATGCACGCAGCAAGCACGTGATTCTTAAGGGTGACATTCCCATCGGCATCAGTCCTAATGGCTGCGACGCATGGGTAGAGCCTAACTACTTCAACATGAACGGCCAGGCAGGTGCGCCACCCGATGCTTTCAGCGCCGACGGTCAGAACTGGGGCTTCCCAACCTACAACTGGGATGAGATGCTCAAAGACGGCTGCCAGTGGTGGGTACGTCGCTTCCAGAACATGAGCGAGTACTTCGACGCTTACCGCATCGACCACGTGCTGGGCTTCTTCCGCATCTGGGAGATTCCTATCAGTTCGGTTCAAGGCTTGCTCGGCCAGTTCTCACCCGCCCTTGGCATGACCCGTGAGGAGGTTGAGGGCTACGGACTACGCTGGCAGGAAGAGTTCTTCACCGAGCCATTCATCGCCGACTGGATTATCGACCGCGTCTTTGGTCCTCACGCACAGCGCGTGCGCGACACCTTCCTGCAGCACTCTCACGACGACATCTGGAAGATGCGTCCCGAGTATGACACTCAGCGCAAGATAGAGGCAGCATTCGCCGGCAAAAACACCGACGACGACAAGTGGGTTCGTGATGGACTCTACTCACTTATCAACAATGTGCTCTTCGTGCGCGACCGCAAGGACCCCAACAAGTTCCATCCACGCATCACAGCACAGTTGGCACTTATCTATGAGGCATTGTGGGACAGCGACAAGGATGCGTTCAACCGCCTGTATAACGACTACTACTATCGTCGCAACAACCGCTTCTGGTATCACGAGGCGATGAAGAAACTGCCTCGCCTGGTTCAGGCCACCCGCATGCTCGTGTGCGCTGAAGACCTCGGCATGGTGCCCGACTGCGTGCCCTGGGTAATGAACGAACTCAAGATTTTGAGCCTCGAGATTCAGTCAATGCCTAAGGACAACAAACTCAAATTTGGTCACCTCCAGAGCAACCCTTACCGCTCGGTGAGCACCATCAGCACCCACGACATGAGCACTCTGCGTCAGTGGTGGGATGAAGACTGGCAGCTCTCGCAAGAGTATTACAACGAGGTGATGTGGAAGTCGGGACCTGCTCCTCATCCACTGCCCGGATGGCTTGCCCGCGACATCGTGGCTCAGCACCTCTACAGTCCTTCGATGCTGTGCTTGCTCAGTCTGCAAGACTGGCTCTCAATTGACGAGGACCTGCGTCTGCCTGATGCCAATGCCGAGCGCATCAATGTGCCTGCCAACCCACGTCACTACTGGCGTTACCGCATGCACATGACCATAGAGGACTTGATGGAAAACAGCGAGTTCAACGCTAAGGTTAAGCAGCTCATCGCTCAAAGCTATCGATAATCATTAACCAAGAGGTTCTAGTTATTCCAGTTTTTCTGGAGTTTCTAGAACCTCTAACCTAATACCAACCACATTTTTATGAAAATCAAAGTTTTAACTACAATAGTGGCGCTCTTTGCCATGCTCACAGCTGGTGCCCAGCAAGTGATCTCACCTAACGGCAACGTGCAAGTGAACTTCTCAATTGACCAGGGACGACCCACCTACGAGATGCTCTACAAGGGCAAAATGGTGATAAATCCCAGCCACATGGGCTTTGAGTTGGCACCCGACAAGCATGCCAGCAAGGGTATGGATGAGACCGACCTGCTCGACGGCTTCACCGTGACTAGCTCGCAGGTGACCTCACACGACGATACATGGACTCCAGTATGGGGACAGTACAAGACCATCCGTAACAACTACAACGAGTTGGAGGTCAATCTCTATCAACAGAGTGCCAACCGCCACATGATAATCCGCTTCCGCGTCTATGACGACGGAATGGGTTTCCGTTATGAATTCCCCTTGCAAAAAGATCTCAACTACTTCATCATCAAGGAGGAGAAATCAGAGTTTGCCATGACTGGCAATCACCGCGCTTGGTGGATAGCGGGTGACTACGACACACAGGAATATCCTGTTCAAGTGACTCGCCTAAGCGATATCCGTGGTCGCATTACTGCTTGCGCACGCTGGGACAAACCCGATGGCGTGGGCATTCGCCGCACCGACTACACTGAGGACAAAATGCGCGACGCTGTGGTATGGGACAACGCTTCTCAAACCATTTTCTCTCCGACTGGAGTGCAGACTTCCCTGCAGCTCAAGACCGATGACGGCATCTACCTCAACCTTCACGAGGCGGCACTAGTCAACTATGGCGCTATGCACCTGAATCTTGACGACAAGAATATGACATTCACCTCGTGGATAACCCCTGACGCCACTGGCTATAAGGGTTGTATGCAGGCTCCTTGCCAGACCCCCTGGCGCACAGCGATGGTCAGCGATGACGCTCGCGACATGCTCGCCTCAAGTCTCATTCTCAACCTCAACGAGCCTTGCAAGATTGAGGACACCAGCTGGATTCACCCAACCAAGTACTGCGGTGTGTGGTGGGAGATGATTGTAGGTCACGGCGCATGGAACTACACCGATGAGTTCCCCAGCGTGAAACTCGGACAGACCGATTATACCAAAGCCAAACCTAATGGCCGCCATCGCGCCAACACCGAGGAGGTTAAGCGCTACATCGACTTTGCCGCCAAGAACGGCCTTGACGAGGTGTTGGTTGAGGGTTGGAACATAGGTTGGGAAGACTGGGCTTGCATGTGGAAGGCCGATGTGTTTGACTTCGTTACACCCTATCCCGATTTCGACCTCGAGTATCTCAACGACTATGCCCACAGCAAAGGCGTTAAGCTGATGATGCACCACGAGACTAGTTCGAGTGTCACAAACTATGAGCGTCATTTGGAAAAAGCCTATCAACTCATGAACGACTACGGCTATGATGCCGTGAAGAGCGGATATGTGGGCGACATAATCCCACGTGGCGACTATCACTACAGCCAGTCGATGAACAACCACTACCTCTATGTGCTTCAGGAGGCCGCTAAGCACCACATCATGGTCAACGCCCACGAGGCAACCCGCCCAACGGGCTTGTGCCGCACTTGGCCCAACCTCGTAGGCAACGAGAGCGCGCGTGGAACCGAGTATGAGGCGTTTTACGGCAGCAACCCCAACCACACAGTGATTCTGCCGTTCACCCGTTTCCAAGGTGGTCCTATGGACTACACTCCCGGTGTGCTCGAGACGCGTCTTGAGAACTGGAGCGAGAATCAGCACATTGTCCACACTACTGTAGTTGGCCAGTTGGCGCTCTATGTGGTGATGTGCAGTCCGTTGCAGATGGCAGCCGACCTGCCTCAGAACTACGAGAAGTTTGACGACGCCTTCCAGTTCATCCGCGACGTGGCGCTTGACTGGGACGACAGCCGCTACATTGACGCTGAGCCGGGCGAGTATATCACAGTGGCACGCAAGGCTAAGGGCACCGACAACTGGTTCATCGGCGGCAAGTGTAACGAGAACGGTCATAAAGTTGATCTAAAACTCGACTTCCTCGACAAGGGGCGCAAATATGAGTGCATCATCTACGCCGATGCTAAGGACGCCCACTACGAGACAAATCCCGCCGCCTACGTCATCACCAAGAAAACAGTGAAGCAAGGCGACGTCTTGAAACTTATCGAAGCCCCCGGTGGCGGTTTCGCAATATCTATTAAACCCATCTAAAAGTGAGTTTATGAGTTTTTATTCATTTAACTCCCTTTATTCCTTTAACTCCTTTAGAAAATGAAGAAAACACTATTAACAGCAATTATCGCATTGACTATGGCTACAGCAGGTGCTCGCGACTATAACTTCAACGAGATGACCTATTCTCCCAAGGCCACTGAATTCTTGCTCAACACCAACGACGACGCGCAGGGAGTAACGCTGCGCATCTACGACGCAGGCAAAGATGGTAAAATGCTCAAGAAGGTGGAGATGAAACGCGACAAGAAAATCGCCGGCGAGTGGCACGCCACCATCAAAGGCGACCTCAAAGGCAAATTCTACACCTTCGACGTTAAATATAACGGCAATTACATGGGCGAGAACCCTGGCATCTTTGCCAAAGCGGTGGGCGTGAACGGCCGACGTGGCGCCATCATCAACATGGCTGAGACCAACCCCGAAGGTTGGGACGGTGGCCGACGTTCACCACTCATCGCTCTAGAAGACCATATCATCTATGAGATGCATCACCGTGATTTCTCGATTGACCCGTCGAGCGGAATCCAGCACAAAGGCAAATACCTCGCTCTCACTGAGCCAAAGGCGATTGAGTATCTCAAAAACCTAGGAGTGAACACCATCCACATCCTGCCTTCCTATGACTACGGCTCTATCGACGAGGAGCATTTGGATCAGAACCGCTACAACTGGGGTTATGACCCTGTGAACTACAACGTGCCCGAAGGCGGCTATTCCACTAACCCCTACGACCCCGCAACCCGAATCCGTGAGTTCAAGCAGATGGTACAGGCGTTGCACAAGGCTGGTATTCAGGTAGTGCTAGACGTGGTGTATAACCACACCTTCAGCATTGACGACGGCAATTTCCAGAAGACCTGCCCCGACACTTTCTACCGCAAGAACCCCGATGGCTCTTGGAGCAACGGTAGCGGCTGCGGCAACGAGACAGCTAGCGAGCGCGACATCATGCGTGCCTTTATGATGGCAAGCGTGAAATACTGGATGGAGGAGTATGGCATCGATGGTTTTCGTTTTGACCTAATGGGCGTTCACGACATCGAGACTATGAACGCCATCGCCGACATGGTGCATCAAAATGATCCTAACCGCATCGTCTATGGCGAAGGGTGGAGCGCTGGCTCGTGTGCTATACCAAGCGAGATAATGGGTCTAAAGGCCAACATCAAACGTATGCCTGGTATTGCGGCATTCAGCGATGATATTCGTGACGCGTTGCGTGGTCCATGGGACGGTGATGACAAGGCAGCCTTCTTGGGTGGCGTCCCAGGTTATGAGGAAAGTATTAAATTCGGTATTGCTGGCGCCTCACAACATCCACAAATTGACTACAGCAAGGTTAACTACAGCAAGGAGCCATTTGCCAACAATCCCAACCAGATGATTGCCTACGTGAGCTGCCATGACGATATGTGCTTGGTTGATAGGTTGAAAGCCAGTATTCCTGGCCTCACCGAGAAAGACCTTATCAAGCTCGACCTGATGGCGCAGACTGCAGTCTTTACCTCACGGGGCATTCCCTTTATGCTCAGTGGCGAGGAGATGCTGCGTGACAAGAAGGGCGTGCACAACAGCTTCGAGAGCCCCGACAGCATCAACCACCTCGACTGGAATAACCTCAAGCGCTATCCACAGGTGTTTGAATACTATAAGAATCTCATTGCTTTGCGCAAGAACCATCATTTGGCTTATATTTCCGACCCCAAATTCAATCGCACTTCCACTGCCGGAGCACTCGAGTTCCTGCCTGGCGGTGACTGCCTCGTGGTTTACAGATATAAGAACCTCAACGAACTTGGAGACAAGTGGAAAAACATGATTGTAATCCTCAACGGCAACAACGATAAACGCACGGTGAAACTGCCAAAATCGACCTATACCATCGTTGGCGACGGCGATGTTATCAACGAGGACGGCATCTACACCCTCACAACCGACGAGATAATCGCTCCACCCCGCTCGGCAGTGATTATGCACGACTGAGACTGCCTCGTTTATTTGTTAAGTCGTTAATTCTATTATTCGACTACTCGATAACCCGATGAATAAATAAATTAATATATGAAGAAGATATTTTTGATAGCTTTAGCTGCCATGTGGGTGGCGGGTGCTTGGGCGGTGCCAAAAATGCCCGATTTGAAAGTTGACCGCATCGAGCCTACCAACTGGTTTGTGGGTATGAAAGACCCATCGTTGCAACTCATGGTGTATGGTAAGGATATTCGTGACGCTGATGTCACTACATCTTATCCAGGCGTTAAAATCGACACGCTGGTGTTGCTCGACAGTCCTAACTACTTGCTGGTTTACCTCAATGTCGCTAACGCACAGCCTGGCACTATGACCCTCACTTTCAAAAAAGGCAAACTCTCGTGTGACGTTAAATATGAGTTAAAGGCGCGCGAGAAGAGTGGTGACAGTCGCATGGGATTCACAAATGCCGACGTGCTCTACATGCTTATGCCCGACCGTTTCGCCAACGGCAATACTGCTAATGACCGCGTGGCAGGGATGCGCAGTCAGGTGTGTGACCGAAACAAACCCAGCTATCGCCATGGTGGTGACCTGGAGGGAATTCGTCAGCATCTTGACTATTTCACTGACTTGGGAGTGACCGCCTTGTGGTTCACCCCAGTGCTGGAGAACGATTCGCCCGAGAGCCCATGGAACGATACCTATCACGGCTATGCCACCACCAATTACTACCGTGTTGACCCACGTTTCGGCACCAACGACGACTATCGCCGTCTCGTTGACGAGGCTCACAGCAAGGGCCTGAAGATGGTAATGGACATGATTTTCAACCATTGTGGCTTTGAGCATCCTTGGGTGGCCGATATGCCCAGTGATGACTGGTTCAACACTCATGAGTGGCTGAAGGAGTCTAAGGGCACCAGCGACTCACGCAACACTAGCTTTATGCAGACTAGTTACAAGCTGGCTCCCGTGCTCGACCCTTATGCCAGCGAGTTTGACAAGAAGCAGACCGTAGAGGGCTGGTTCGTATCTACCATGCCTGACCTCAACCAGAACAATCCTCACGTGATGAACTACCTCATCCAGAACAGCATCTGGTGGATTGAGACAGTGGGGATTGACGGCATACGCATGGACACTTATCCCTATGCATTCGCCGAGCCTATGGCACGTTGGATGAAGAGAATCAACAATGAATATCCCAACTTCAACGTGGTGGGAGAGACTTGGTTTGAGCAACCTCCTTACACCGCTGCTTGGCAACGCGACAGCAAGATTGCCAAGGAGAACAGCTACCTGAAGACCGTGATGGACTTCTCGTTCTACGCTTGTGTTGACTCTGCGCGCATCGAGAAGACCGACAACCAGTGGCGCGGCTTCAACCGTGTTTATAACAGCCTGGTGTTCGACTATCTCTATCCCAATCCAAGCAGCGTGATGGCGTTTATCGAGAACCACGACACCGACCGCTACCTAAAGGACGGTAAGGATGCTAACACCCTCAAACAGGCACTGGCTCTGCTTCTTACCATCAACCGCATACCGCAGCTCTACTACGGCACCGAGGTGCTGATGAACGGCACTAAGCATGTTACCGACGGCAATGTGCGCAAGGACTTCCCAGGCGGCTTCCCAGGCGATTCACACAACGCTTTCACATCGCAGGGACGTACCCAAGAGGAGAACGACATGTTTAACTGGCTCCGTGCACTGCTTCACTGGCGCAAGGGTCCTGGCAGCGATGTGATAACCAAGGGCAAGCAGACCCAATTCCTGCCTCACAACGGCATCTATGTAGTGGCAAGGCAATATAACAGCAAGACCGTGATGACAATCGTCAACGGCACCAATGAGAAAGCCACCATGCCAGTGAAACGCTATGCTGAGATAATAGGCAACGCAATGGTGGGCCGCGATATCCCCACCAGCAACCACGTAAGCCTAGTGAGCGACATAACCCTCACCCCACGACAGACACTTATCCTAGAGTTCTAAAACTCGCTGATAATCACACAAAAATGGGCGGTTTAAACCGCCCATTTTTGCACTTTTATCTGCACAAGTGGAATATGAATTGTACATTTTTTCCGTAATTGCTTCAATAACCCAAATTAGATATTTGCCTTTCTAATCTTTCTACTGCTTTATCAACTTTCATCTTTATTTCTTGGTCGTTTTCTAAAAAATTGATTTCATTATTGAATTCATCCAGCTCGCCTCTTTCTCTATAATAGTCCTCATATTTTTCCTGAATACTATTAAGCTCTTTCTCTAATTGAGTGACATCATCCTCATTGGTAATGTAAGTATAATTCATCAACTCAATTACTTCATTGACGGCTCGTTTGGCATCAGTACGAGGATTGCCAGTTGGACCGTCTATGTCGTAGTCATCGTCATACTTTGAAATATGGGGTTTCTCTTTTAGCGAATTGTAGATATAATATCCAGCACCTCCCACCAATAGTGCCAAGATGACGGCTAGCACTATCAACAGAGGGTTATTCTTGGTGTTTTCGCTTGGCTTCTCGTAAGCAATAGGTGTGGAGTTGCTCCAGTCTAACAGTTGGTGGCAATGATGACACTGGCGTGAGCCAATAGCGATAGGACGATGGCAGATAGGGCATGCCACAGTCTTTTGACTCTCAAATGGTTGCGAAGAACCGACAGAAGTTTGGGAATCAGGTAATGGAGGAATCTCAGACAAGTCCTCCTCTAAAGGTGGAATAGCAACATTATCTGGTGGCGCTTGTTGCGTTGATGGCAGTGGGGTCGGCAACTCTGGCGGTAATTCAGAAGACAGTTCTGGTGGTGTCGATGGCAATTCGGGCGGCAGAGGTGGAATTATATACCCATCAGTGTTTGGCTTATCATCCATCACATTCACCTTCTTGAGAATCTCATCTCCAGGCAAAGCGGTGGCAAGTTCGGGATGCTCACGCTCATAGGTGGCACGGTCGCTAGGTTGCATGAAACCGCACTTGGGGCAGAACTTCATCCCGTCGTCAATCTCTCTATAGCAATTAACGCACTTCATTGATAAGTTTTATTGAACTGCAAAGATAATCAATCGTTTAAATAATTCACACCTTTTTTACAAAAAATGCTTGACACACTGCAATTTAGTGCCAAGCATTTATAGGCTTATCTCTTCTTGCCACGATTATACTGAATCTCGTCGTTGTCGGCCGAACTCTGGTTAGAGGGTTTCTTTGTTGTCTTTGAGCCAGTCTTTTTATTGCTGGTGTTAGACATCTCTTTTGACCGCTCGCTGGCAAGTCGCTCTTGTTTAGCGCTTTCTAGGTCATCCTTTCGCCTTTTCTCAACATTATCTTGAGGTTGCTGGTCGGTTTGCGCGGTGCGATCTTTATCGGCCTTCATGCGAGCCTGAGCATTATCACGAGCTTTGCGCTTCTCTTCTTCACGACGCTGCTTCTCCTCTTGCTCACGCTGTTTCTTCTCTTGTTCCAAACGCTTCTTCTCTTGCTCGAGACGCTTTTTCTCGGCTTCTTTGCGTTTCTTTTCCTCTTCTTTGCGCTTCTTCTCTTCTTCTTTGCGAGCCTTTTCTTGTGCTTTCCGCTGCTCTTCAAGACGTTTCTCCTCCTGCTTCTTACGCTTCTTTGCCTCTTCATCGGCACGCTTCTGGGCTTCGGCCCGTTCCTTGTTGCTCATGTTGTTATGATAGCCAGGAGGATAAGGCACATCGGGCCTAGCTTCTTCTCGCTTAGGCTTAGGACGAGGCACATTCTGTCGCGGCCTGTCGTTACGCTTCTTCGAATTGGTAGGACGATATGTGATGTCCTTCAAGGAATACCCCCTATTAAAGCGGCTCAAATCCACCCTCTCGTCAATACCGTTGATAACGCCTTTGTCGCTGAACTGCCATAAAATCCATTTTGCCCCGAAGTTAAGCTGTGGCTCACTCTTAGAATAACGGGCTATGAATAACGGGTAGTTCTTGAAATCATATCCCAACAAGGTGTTGAAATAGCTCATTCCTGTGTAAATCATAGGCTTACACCCATAGTAGTCTTCCAGCAGGTTAAGAAAGAGCTTCACACTGTCTTGTAACTGCTTTGCGCTCCATCCTGCATGCGTCTCCACATCGAGGAGCGGGATGAGGTCCTGCTCTTCGGGCTTTGCCATGCTTATGAAATTCTCAAACTGCTTTTGTATGGGCGACGACGTTGAAAGGAAATGATAGCTTCCCACCTTCACGCCATGCTTGCGAGCATTCTCTATATTGGCACGATAGCGGTGCTGCTTATGGGTAGCGCCCTCAGTAGCTTTTACATATACATATTTGATTGAAGGATCGGCAGCAGTAGCTCGCCAGTTAATATCCTTCTGATAATTAGATACATCTATACCGTCATAGACAAGACCAGCATTATCGCTGTAGTTCTTGTCACCAACAACTTTCACCTCATGCTCGTCGTTGTCGCCAGCATGAGATACTAATGAAAATAATAAAGTAAATATTAGAATTACATATACCCGCATAACAGAAGTATTTTTCATAATTCAAATGCAAAGGTAATAAAATACTATCCATTATTCCAATTTTACCTGCCAGTTTAACATTTTTATTATGAAAATGGAACAATTTTAACCCGAATCGGTCATTAGAATTTATGTTAGAACAGAATTTATTTTTAGCAGATTGTGAAGAGATTGTCGAAGACATAGCGGGCTATGGTGAGACAATATCTGCAACAAGATGCAAAAATAAAACTGTTATGGCATAAATAGACCTAAAAAACAACCTATCGTCGCCTAATGACAGATTCGGGTTTAAGGAATTTTTCTATGCATGAATAAACCTTAAGGAAGGTGTAGTAGTCTAACTTTTATAAATAATTAAGGTTATAATTGTGGCTGTGACAGGTTTTCTTTGTAATTTTGCCACAAATAAGGGATTTCTATAAATTACTTGAGTCAGTTTTATAGAACATCCAGTAACAAGAGACTACTATGAAACGATTTATTCTTTTTACACTTACTGCATTACTTTGCCAGCTGGCAATGATGGCACAACCTCAAGCCGAGTTCAAAGAAGTGACCTACGACTTCGGCACCATCAAGGAGTCGAAAGGCCCCGTAAAACACACATTTGAGTTAAAAAACGTTGGCGACAAGCCACTTATCATCGTCGATGCTGTAGCATCGTGCGGATGTACCCAACCTAGTTATACCGCCAAGCCCATCAAGCCAGGCAAAAAGGGCAAGGTTGAGGTGACCTTCAACCCCAAGGGACGTGCTGGCACATTCCGCAAGACCATAAAAGTTAAGACCAACTGCCCCGATAAAGTTTCTTCAATCATTATCACTGGTACAATCATCCCGATAAGCAAAGAGAAATAACTAGGTGACGCAGGTATGGCGGAATATAGCTACCATCTTGCTGGTAGCAACAGCAATCACCAGCATGGTGGCACAACCCGTCGCTTCATGGAACGAGACGACTCACGACTTTGGAACTTTCCATGAGAGCGCCGGCAAGCAGACGTGCCAGTTTGTCGTCACTAACACCGGCGACTCGACAATGGTGATAACCCAGGTAAAATCGACCTGTGGATGCACCGTTGCAAGCCACCCCACCGACCCCATCGCCCCAGGTGCCAGCGACGTCATCGACATCACTTTCACCCCTACGGGCCGACCAGGCCCCTTTGAGAAAGGCGTATGGGTATATACCAATACTACGCCTAACCGCACTCGCCTCGTCATCAAGGGTACAGTTGTGGGCAACCCAGAATCTGTGAGCAAATATTTTCCTGTTAGTGCTGGCGACTTGCAATTCACCAATCTGGTAATGGCTCTTGGCGAGGTGAAGAAAGGTCTGCTGCGCAACAGCAGCATCACGGCCTACAATTCGGGGCTCGACACGCTGGTCATCACCTTCGACAACAACACCAGCCACATCTCCCCGCACGCTGTCCCCGACACAATAGCGCCAGGTGGCATCAGCACCATGACATTCTTCTTCGACACCATGCGCACTCCCGTATGGGGCATCAACGACGACCACATCATCATCAAAGCCACTCCACTCCATAGCGACAAGGTCCCTATATATGCCTATGCCAACATTGTGGTGAATGTTGTGGAAGATTTCTCTCAATTGACCGATGATCAGCGCTCCAAAGCCCCCACATGCGAAGTCAGCACCGATAAGCTGATTTTTGACAACCTCCATCGATGCGAGATTGCAGAGAACACTTTCTCAATCAGAAATACCGGCAAGAGTAATCTGATAGTGCGTCGAGTGATGTCAACCGACAAAGCAATCACCACAAAGTGCGACAAGACGTTGCTCAAACCTGGTCAAGAAGCTATTGTCTGTATCAAGGTAAACCCCGACAAAGTAAGAGACAATGTCCTCAACTCGCAGATCACCATCATCACCAACGACCCATCCAACCCAAGAATAACAGTAAAAGTGGTGGGAATGATAGATTAATAGTAAGTGATAAGCAGTAAGTAATAAGTAAAAAGTTATAAGTGACAATATTTCACTCCTTTAACTCCTTTGATTCCTTTAATTCGTTTTTAATAAAATGGCAAACAGCAAAATAACGCAACACACAATTAACGAAGACGATAAGCGGTTCTTCTCTCAGCAGGAGCAGGAAGAAATCGCAAAACATCACAACGTGGAGACACCAAATATTGAGCATCCCGAGAATGATGCGCAATATACTGGTCTGCAAGTAAATGCGGGCATCGAGCAGATGCCTATCGTCAACCCATATATGAAGCGCCGCAAGCGCAAGCCGCAACTCACGGTCAACGACTATGTGGAGGGCATCCTCAAGGGCAACACCACCGTGCTGGGACAGGCCGTGACACTGGTTGAGAGCCTTAACCACGATCATCAGGTGATTGCGCAGGAAGTAATCGAGAAATGCCTACCACACACTGGCCAGTCAAGGCGCATAGGCATTACTGGTGTGCCAGGAGCGGGAAAGAGCACTTCTATTGATGTGTTCGGACTTCATGTGTTGCAAGATGAGAACGCAAAACTAGCTGTACTTGCCATTGACCCCAGCAGTGAGCGCAGCAATGGCTCCATCCTCGGCGACAAGACAAGGATGGAGAAGCTATCGGTGCATCCTCGAGCCTTCATTCGCCCTTCCCCCTCGGCAGGGTCGCTGGGCGGTGTGGCACGCAAAACGCGCGAAACCATAGTGCTGTGTGAGGCTGCCGGCTACAACAACATCTTTGTCGAGACTGTGGGCGTGGGACAGAGCGAGACTGCCGTGCATTCGATGGTGGATTTCTTCCTGCTAATCCAGCTTGCCGGCACAGGCGACGAACTGCAAGGCATCAAGCGCGGCATCATGGAGATGGCCGACGGCATCGTCATCAACAAAGCCGACGGCGACAACATCGAGCGCGCCAACCTTGCCGCTGCGCAATTCCGCAACGCGCTGCACCTCTTCCCATTGCCACCCAGCAAATGGACTCCCGAAGTGCTCTGCTACTCAGGCTACTATGAGCTAGGCATTGCCGAGGTTTGGGACATGATTGACCGATACTTCGACCATGTGAGAAAGAACGGTTACTTCAACCGCAAGCGCAGTCAGCAGGAAAAATACTGGATGTATGAAACCATCAACGAACAGCTTAAGTCACGATTCTACAACGACCCCGAAGTGGAACGCCTGCTGCAGCTCAAGCAAGATATGGTGCTGCACAACCAGCAGTCTTCCTTCGTTGCTGCCACCGACGTGCTCAACTTCTACTATGACAAACTAACTAAATAGTTCACAGTCTTTTTATTCCTTTAACTCCTTTAATTCATTTGAATCATTTAACTCCTTTACAATATGAAAAATACATTATTCCTCTTTTTAGCATTTGTGGCGCTGATGCTTTCTTCATGCTCCGTGAACTTTCAAGGCGTGACAGCAAACTATGTGCGCATGAACAATTATTATGTGAGTAACCAGATGAAAAACGGAACTCACAAGCTCGTGATTCACAACCAACAAGAATTTGAGAGCGTGTTTGGCAGTGCAGCCGTGATGGGTCGCAACGGACAACCCACTAACATCGACTTCCGCCACCAATTCGTCATTGCCGTGATTCTGCCTGAGACAGACCGTCAAACGACCATCGAGACCGTAATGCTCAAACGCCTAGGCGACCGACTATATTACTCCTACATCATTGAGGAGGGACACAGGACAAGCTACACCATGCGCCCCTTCACAGCCGTTATCGTTGACCGCAACGAGCCCAGCGATGTGGTCTTCCAACGCGTAACCCGCCAAGACCTGGAAAACGCCGGCATCCAATACAATGGTCCCAGCACAGTAAGACCACCGTTGTAATAACACAAATAATTCCTCTCTAAAACACAAGTGGGCTAAAGTGCCGAAATGCACTTTAGCCCACTTGATATTCAGCACGCAGGGCTATATTAACCCTTATCACTCAACATTAAATTCCATTGCTACCTTGTCCTTGCTCACGTCGATGATCACTGGGCAGCCTTCGATGAGGGGATAGTTCCAACTCTCGTCATGGCCGGCAGGGAAGTCGTAGCACACTGGAATATTATAGGGCTTCATGTATTCATCGATGAATTCAAACACCGATTTGTAGCCGCGCGACGTGGGGCAACCGTCGAAACGGCCTACCACCAACGCTTTTATCTTGTCCATAGCGCCACGCAGAATCAAGTGCTGGAACATACGGTCAATGCGTGAATAAGGCTCCTCCACCTCCTCGATGAAGAGGATGATGTCGCGGCCGTCGATGAACGAGCGGTCAAGGAAGTCAAATGGTGTGTCGGCGATGTCGCCATACACGCACATATTGCCGCCTATCAGGATGCCGCTAGCCTTGCCTGGCTTGTTATATTCATTGCCTGGCACCTCATATTTTGGCAGTTTGCCCATAAGCATATCGCGCAGATAGAGGCTAGGCTGATCGGTGCCACCAGTCTCGGCAAGGCGTCCGCACATATTGCCATGAATCGCCATGTTTCCTGCGCGCACCTCAGCGCTCAGGTAGCCGGTGATGTCGCTGTAGCCCACAATCCACTTGGGGTATTTCTTGAGTGTATCAACTGGTAGCAGGTTAAGCACGTTGGCCGAACCGTAGCCACCACGCGAGCATACTATCGCCTTGATACTTGGGTCACGGAGCGCCCACATGATGTCGGCGACACGCTGCTCGGGTGTGCCAGCGTAGGTGTGGTAGTTAGTGCGCGCATAGCGGCCCTCCACAGTCTTGAATCCCCATCCTTGCAGCACGGTTTCGCCTTTGTCGATGATGCTCAAATCGGTGGGCACACTCGACGGCGAGAGGATGGCGATGGTGTCGCCCTTCTTCAAGAACTCAGGAGCCTTTGGCGTAGCCTTCTTCTCAAAATGAGGTCTATGCCCACGATGATGCGGCCTGTGCTGCGCGCCGGCAGTAACCACTAAACTAAATATCGCAATCAGTAAAAATAGCTTCTTCATTGTTCCTATGTGTTTAAAAAATATTTCTCTGCAAAAATAATAATAAATTTCCAAAGAGCCACCAATTTTAGGAATTAACAAAGACAAAGCGCCCACTACCACATGTCAAATTCCAAAAAAGTTGCCAATTTTTTGGATTTCATTCCTAAAAAGTTGCTACTTTTTTGGAATTTGCTTATCTTTGCAGGCAAATAAATTTATATTATGATACCAAGGAAGTTAGAAAACATAGTGACTGGCGCCCTAAATAAACGTAAAGCAGTCATAATTTTGGGGCCTAGACAAGTTGGCAAGTCCACACTGTTGAAGACATTATTTGGCAATGATCAAGACATTTATTGGATCAATGGTGACGAACAAGACATACGGTCATTGTTTGATAATGCCACATCTACAAGTCTGAAAGCCGCGATTGGCAACCATCGTTACGTAGTGATTGATGAGGCGCAAAGAATTAGCGACATCGGCATTAATCTAAAGTTGATTATTGACAATATGCCCAATGTGCAAGTAGTGGTTACTGGCAGCTCGTCGTTTGAACTCTCCAACAAGATCAATGAGCCACTTACGGGCCGCAAATTTGAGTATCAAATGTTTCCCCTGTCTTTTGGTGAAATGGTGTCACACACTAGTCTGCTCGAAGAGAAAAGGCTTCTCAAGCATCGTATGATATTTGGTTATTATCCTGATGTGGTTGTCAATTCGGGCAACGAGAAAGAAATTCTTCAAAATTTAGCAAGCAGCTATTTATTCAAAGACATTCTATCATTTGACAAAATCCAAAAATCGGAGCAGCTTGTAAGACTGCTACAATGCCTTGCGCTGCAAATTGGGTCTCAGGTGTCGTATAATGAGCTAGGACAGCAAATAGGAATTGACTCAAAAACGGTTGAGAAATATATCAGCCTTCTTGAAAAGTGCTACATTATTTTCAGGCTCACCTCATTCTCAAGAAATCTGAGAAACGAATTGAAGAAAAGCCGAAAAATTTATTTTTACGACAACGGCATCAGGAATGCTATCCTCGGAAACTATTCTTTGATTGAGAATAGAATGCCAAGCGAGATAGGTGCACTTTGGGAAAACTTCGCCATCGCCGAACGCATGAAAAAGAACGCTTACGAAAAAGCATATTGCAACATTTGGTTCTGGCGCAACAAAGAGCAGCAAGAAATAGATTATATTGAAGAGGCCGACGGGAAAATCTCGGCGTTTGAATTCAAATGGAATCCAAATAAAAAAGCCAGTATACCTAGCTCTTTTGAAAAGGAATATAGCAGTGATTTCTCGGTGATTAATCCTAACAATATTGATAGATTCTTGCTTTAATATTCCAAAAAAGTTGCCGATTTTTTGGATTTCATTCCGAAAAAGTTGCTACTTTTTTGGAATTTAGAGGAAACAACACATAAACAGGGTGTGTCAAAAATGCTGATTTTAATTTAAACAACTGAATTATCTGAATGTTCTGATATCTTAACGTCTTGATTTGCTTTTTTAAAAAAATTGCAAATAATCAGATTAATCAGAAAAATCAGTTGTTTTATATTTTTGACACACCCTCTTGCCATATCGCAGTTTTTTCTCTAACCTCTAAACTCTAACCCAGAACCTTCAAGTTCTGAGTTCAGAACTTGAATTTACCTAATCCACGTCACTATCTCCTTGAAGGAGCGTTTCTTACCATAGAGGAGGATACCAGTACGGTAGATGCGCGCTGAAATCCAGATGCAAAGCAGAGCGGTTGCGAAGAGCAGCACGATGCTAAGGAGCAGTTGCCACCAGGGCACGTCGAACGGCAAGCGCACCATCATCACCACAGGAGAGGTGAACGGGATTATTGAGCACCACACCGCCATAGGACCGTTGGGGTTGCTCATGCAGCCAATGCCGGCGTAGAGAGCGACCATCATAATAAGGATGATGGGCATGGTAAACTGCGAACTGTCGCTCGCTTGATCGACCGCCGAGCCAAAGCCAGCGAAGAGCGACGCATAAAGAAGGTAGCCGCCAATGAAATATATGACGAAGTTTCCCAGCAGCGAGAGCCAGTTGATGCTAGCAAATGCCGACATCATGCTAGCCATAGTGCTCTCGGTCTCGGGCATGTTCATGCCCATTGCCTCGGGAGATGACGAGACATCACCGCCTACGCCCATAAAGCCCATCACGCCCATGGCAATGCCAATCAGCACTACCCAGATGGCGAACTGTGTGAGTCCCACAAGTCCCACGCCAATGATTTTTCCCATCATCAGCTCCATAGGTTTGCAACTGCTCACTATCACCTCAACGATGCGGTTGGTCTTTTCCTCGACTACGCTGTTCATAATCATTGCGCCGTAGGAGAGCACAAAGGTGTAAGTCAAAAACGCCAGCACCATGCCTATAATCGACGCTATAGTGGTGCTTTGCTCCTGCTCCTCGCCGTTCTCGTTCCATTTCTTCGACTTGATGACCGCATTCACCTGCGACTGTGCAATCTTATCGGCAAGATCGGGGTCTTGGAACGACGCTATCTTCGCCTTGCTTAGCGTGTCGGTGAGGCATTGGTTGAGATACATCATCGTGGCCTCATCGAGCGTCTTCTCGCTGAAGAGGTCCACCTGCTGGCGTTCCAGGACATCCTCAGGAATCACCATTATCGCATCTACTCTTCCCGACGCTTTCTTGTAGATGTCGTAGGTCTTGTCCATCGAGTCGCCCGACATGAGTTCAAAGCGGTATTTTTCGTTGTCTTTGAAAGCGCCGCCATAATTGTGGCTCTTGTCAACCACTGCAATGCGCATCTCCGACGAGTCGGTCTTGTCGTTGATATACTTCATCATAATGGGCACAAACAACAGCAAAATCAGCAAGAAAGGTATCAATATCGTCATGATAATGAACGACTTCTTGCCCACTACCGTCATGTACTCATGCTGGATTATTAATTTTAGTTTATTCATTATATTTGGCGCCTGTGGCGCAGTTTAATGTTAAGTGTTTAAGTTGAGAGGAGAGAGGGCATTGTGCTTTATGCATTGCCTTGAACTGTCTCAATAAATATCTCATTCATGCTTGGCATTTTCTCGGCGATGCCGATGAGGGTGTGATGCTCATTGAGGTGTGCGATGGCGTCGTGCAGGGTGGCTCCATTTGCAAGTTTGATGAGGGTGCCGTTAACTTCGTCGTTAGGCACCACCTCAAAGAGGCCTTCCTTCGATACCACATTCTCCTCGCCTGCCACATTCACCACAAAGAGGTTCTTCTTGTGCTGCTGCTTGATGTCGGCGACTTTGCCCTCAAGCACTACACGCGAGTGGTTGATAAGCGTGATTTGCTCGCAAATCTCCTCCACGCTCGCCATGTTGTGGGTTGAGAACAAAATCGTGGAGCCCTCGTCGCGCAGCTGAATAATCTCGCGCTTGAGCTGTTCGGCATTCACGGGGTCAAAACCAGAGAAAGGCTCGTCGAAGATGAGCAGCTGCGGACGGTGAATCACCGTGGTGATGAACTGCACCTTCTGCTGCATACCCTTCGACAGTTCCTCCACCTTGCGGTTGCGCCACTCGGTGAGGTCGAAACGTTCCAGCCACTTCTCCATCTCGCTAACTGCAAGTGGTTTAGGCATACCTTTGAGACGAGCCAGATACACTATCTCGTCGGCAACCTTGATTTTCTTGTAGAGGCCGCGCTCCTCGGGCAGGTAGCCAATGTTGGCGATGTCGTCCTGCACCATTTCGCGACCGTTTAGCAGCACTGTGCCACTGTCGGCACGCGTGATGCGGTTGATGATGCGTATGAGCGATGTCTTACCTGCTCCGTTAGGACCTAGCAAGCCATAGATGGCACCCTGCGGCACATGAAGATCCACATGGTCGAGCGCCAAATGCCCGTCATACTGCTTCACAACACTATTTACGTCAATAAAATTCATGATAGCTATTTTTCAAGTTCGTTATTCTTATTGTTGCTTTTTTTGAGTTAGACGCACAATTCTCAAAAAAATTACAAAAAATAGAAAAAATATTCCAGATGACTTGAAGATTAATCTCTAATCTTTCATCACTAATCCTCAAGTTTCAAAACTCGAGAATTTTGTCACAAAGGTAATCAAAATTGCACAAAATGAGTTAATGCAGCTATTTTTTTTATTACTTTTGGATAAAATAGGCGGCATTTCGGCATAAAAAATAAACAAACTACGTTTTTTATTTTGTTCTGCTCTCAACTTGCACTATTTTTGGATAAAATAGGCGGCGCCTCAACAATAAAAATAAAAAAACTTCGCCTTTTTTTTGTATTGTATTCGGCTTGCACTATTTTTGCACACAAATGCTGACATTTACTATAATCATAGGACTCATGTCGCAGCTGTGCTATGGTGCGCGGCAGCTGGTGCAATGGATTATGACCGAGCGACTTAAACGCGTGGTCTCACCCACTGGCTATTGGGCATTCAGCCTCGCTGGATGCTGCTTTATGCTCACCTACGGCTGGCTGCGCGAGGACATCGTAATCCTCATCGGACAGATGCTCTCGTTCTATGTGTATGTGCTGAACCTCGACTACAAAGGGGCTTGGCGTAAGATTCCCCTACCAGTCAGGATAGTGTTCTATTGCGTGCCAGTCATCGCACTGGTTTTCACCGCCATCAACGCGCCACACCTTGTGGACCGCTTCATCCACAATCCCGAGAATCCGCTATGGCTGATGATTTATGGCACCACGGCCCAGCTCATTTTCCTCTCGCGCTATGCCTACCAGGTGGCATATTCCGTCAAGCGCCATGAGTCGTGCCTACCGCCAGTGTTCTGGCTCATCAGCATCGTGGGTGCCTCCCTCACCCTCATCTACGGCATTATCCGCCTCGACCCCATCCTCATGCTAGGCCAAAGCATCTCAATCCTCATCTTCTCAAGAAACCTTTACGTGGGGTGGAAATATTCAAAGAGCTAGCGCTGCACTAGATTGCCGCTGTCGCTAGTTGGCCGCGCCGAAGCGCTAGTTAGCCGCTCGCAAGCTCGCTAGTTTGCCGCTAACGCTAGTTTGTTTATGCCCACTAATACATAAAAGAGGCAAGCTCTTTTTGAGCCTGCCTCTTTTTTAGGTTTTAGTCGTTGTGACTGTCAATCTTGGGATTAGTTGCCAAGAAGGATGTTGTAGATGAATGTTACATCGGCTGAAGTGATATTACCGTCACCGTTAGCATCGCATGTGTCAATGAATGACTCATCTCCGTTAAGCAGGTAGTTGTAGATGCAGGTCACGTCGGCTGCTGTTACATTACCGTCACCGTTAACGTCGCCAGGAACTACTACTGTGCCACCAACCTTCTCGATTAGGTTAGGATAGAATTGAAGCTGCTCGGTCTCACCGTTTGCACTCTTGTAGTAAGCGAGGAAGCCTTCTACGTTGTAAGTAGCGTCGAAGTCGAAGTCGTCACCAATAGTAACACCGCTGAAGTTGAGGCGCATAATCATGTCGCCAGTCTCGTCGGTGAGAGTGAAGTTGCGGCTGTCGCCCGCGACGCTGTCGATAGAGCAGTTCTCGATGCGCAGGTAGTGGTGGATCATACTCTGGTCAATCTCCTCGATTGGGATAAGTTCGGGCTCAACTGGAGTGCCAGGAGTTGCCTCACCAAAGGTAGATGCCACAGGAATAATCTCGGTCAAGCCGTTGTGAATAGTCCAGTTACCAGCGATGTCATTGAGAATATCACCATTGTTGTAGGTGTTGCTTAGTGAGCCGTAAACGAGCATGAAATCATCATTCACATCCTTGATGTAGAGCTGCTTGCCACTGTGGTAAACAGCAGTAACTGGAGTGGTGAAAGTAGCGTTCTTGCCAGTCTCGAGAGCGAGAAGCTCAGCGATGCTACCAACAGTAGTTGGGTTAGTGTCGATGAACTCGATTGGATACATCTGGATATTGCCTTGATAGCTGGTAACGATACCATAGATGTCGTAAGTAGCAGTCAAGTCGGGCAGAGTGAGGTTGAATTGGTTGTAGCCGGCAACAGAGTCGGTGCTGTTGTCAACGCGGAAGCCCAGATACTTGCCATTGTGGTAGGTGATTTGAGCGTTTTTGAGAACAACATACCGCCACATTGCCGATTGACCGAAGTTGGCCACGGTAACCTCGTCGGCCTCTACAGCTTGAGTCTCGGTAGCATCCTGGAAACCGAAGAATGGGAACTTCATCTCAGGACCATTGTTGTAAGTAGTCTTCACACCACCAAATCCAGCGGGGATAACGTCGCCCTGGCTGTACTTGCCACTAAGGTCGCTGCCATAGATGCAGAGGAAGCCAGTAGCATCCTTAACGTAGGTGTTCATGCCGTTAGCATAGGTTACAACAACTGGGTTGCTGATAGCAGCGTTGCTGTTGTCGGCAAGAGCGGCATAAGCTGCGATATTAGCAACAGTAGGAGCTGTCTCAATAGTGTAAGTAGCGGTTGCTACAGCGCTATTGGTGCCGTTGAGAACTGCCATAGCCTTAACGGTAGTTGTTTGGCTAATGGTGATAGGAGCACTGTAAACTGCACTGCTTGTTGTTGGGTCGGTACCGTCGAGAGTGTAATAAACGGTAGCGCCTTCCTGGCCATGGATGCTAACATCGGTGGGACCATAATAAGTGCCTTCAGCAGGGTTGAAGTAAGGAGTGGCAACAGTTCCGTCATCAAGGGTGATGACAATCTTCGAAACACGCACTTGGTGTCCACTGGCTGTTAATGTTACCGAAGAAGCACTTCCTGTCCATGTTCCATCTGCATAAGAGCCTTCAGTTACAGTGAAACCGTCAGCAGCATAGCTCTCACCTCCTGTGGCTGTGACCACAATTTTAGTGATTGTGCTTGCTGCCGAAACAGTTAATGAACTGCCTTTGTAAACACGAATGTGCCCACTTTGCAAACCCTGTGAAGTGGGAGTGGTAGAAGTTCCCTTGGCAAGCAAGAGAGTGATGCCCTGAGAAGTTGTGGTCTGGTCATCGCCAGTTGCTGTCCAAGTGAGAGCTACGTTGTTCATTGTGATAGAAATCTCACTTGCCCAAGCGCCAACGGTGAGCAGAGCCAACATTACGAGAGATAAAATTTTCTTCATAAAGTGCTTTAAGTTAATGAGTTAATAAATATAATGAATTGTTTAGTTAGCATAGGTATATAATCACGACAAAGGTAATCATTATTTTTTAATAATGAAAACGAAAAAGAAAAATATTTCCAAAAAAGATTTTTGACTACCATTTTGAATGCCCAAAAAAAGAAGAAGCCTTGGTAGGACAAAGTCGGACAGGGTCGGACTGGTCCGAATTGTCTGACTTTCCCACAACCGAAGAGTGGTTTCACTTAACACATAATAATTATTTCACGCCCCTCTTGCGATTTTACGCATTATTTACTATATTTGCACTCTCCTTTAAATACAATCCATAAAAATTTGTGCCATATTAAACAGAACTAATTGACTTTATCTCAAGCAAATATAAAATTATGAAAAAAGCATTATTATTATTCGTCGCTATTTCTATAGCGCTATTTTTAGAGGCAGGAAATGATAGTTTTCCTTGTTTTGGCTATGCCATAGGCAATTGCAACGTTAGAAGTGCTCCAAGTACAAAGTCTAGCATTGTGTTTGTAATAGAAGATGATGAAGAAGTTCAAGTAGAAAAACGCAAAGGTAATTTCTATTATATTTACGCTCCAAGTAGAGGATGGGGGTGGACTCATGTGAGTAATCTCCAATTAGGTGAGAGTTATGATGACGATGATGACTACGATGACGATGATTATGATGAAGACGAGACTTCAGGTCAAGAGCAAATATTAAAGAATATTGCAACTCCAATAGCAAATGCTTTTGCGCAAGCAGGATATGGGAAAATAACAAGTACTAACTATTCTGAGTATTCAGGATATAAGATAGAAGTTGAATTAAAAAGACCTGTAAAAATAGATATTAGTTATGTATTTCCAGGTGCAATTTATTATAGAACAGAATCTAAGAATAATAGTTATAATAATTTTGGCACGTGGGTGCATTATACAAGATATGAAGAATACTGGGGATATAATGGTTATGAGATAGAAATTGACTCTACAACTCATAGCACGACTATTTATATTTATGTTAAACCAGAAGAATGGTAAAATATGATCATTTTTATATCTAAACTTATTTCAATCGAAAAAAATTGTGACCAT
>JAFZUL010000090.1 GCA_017618355.1 Muribaculaceae bacterium | reverse complement strand
TGAAGGAATATCTCAAGGAAATTGATGAGAAAGGTATTGAGACTGTTCCAGAGGATGCTATTGGTGGAATTGCTGCCAATATTGATGGCCCAAAACTCTCCAAATATATCAACAAATCTTTATCTGAAGCAAAATTGCTAGACCAAATTCCCTCAGAATATAAAGATTTATTTGATTCACTCCTTGGCATATTAGGAGATATTAATGGCAATCTCGCAGGATATATGGTGGCTCCACTAGATGTGATGTTTGCTGTCGAGAGCAAAGACAATTCTGCTGATAGAATTGCTGAGTTGGTTAATAGCCTTGGCGATTTAGGCACATCAGGTTTCACTGACGCACCAGATTTCGCTAATGCAGACCTCTCTTATGAGCCAGCTCAATTTACTGATGATGAGACCTTAGACGATGATGAAGACTACGACTATGGCGACAGCTATGACTTGGGATATGGCCAATCTTCATTCTCGATAGAAAAAACAGCCGACGGTTATTGCTGTAGCGATGGCAGCATGAATTTCTGGTTTGGCAACAAGAATGGTGCTCTGTATTTCACTAACAATGAATCTTTGAAATCTTCGGCCTTCAAGAAAGCCGACAAGCCAGTTCCTTCTGAACTTGTCTCGTTTGCTACATCCCGCAGGTTTATGTACTTCATCAATTTAGGAAAGGTTAAGGATTATACATCTGCAATGGACAAAGACGTGAAGAAAGCATTTAATGCCTTTGACGAGATTGTCAGCAAGATTAGCTACATCACTTTCAGTATGAAGTAAGAGTGTATAAGAAACACCTAACAAAAAGTCTTGAGACCTCAACTGGTTTCAAGACTTTTTTTGTAGGCCCATGGGGAGTCGAACCCCAATCGAAGGAACCGGAATCCTTTATTCTATCCATTGAACTATGGGCCCGGAGCAGTTTTTTAGATAAATTAGGCTGCGTCGAGGCATAAAAAATGAAAAAACTTCGCTTTTCATTTTGTTCTGCTCTCAACTTGCACTAATTTTGTATAAAATGCTCGCGCTCGAAAGAACTTGAGCAAGTTCAGTTCTTTGCTCGCTTAATCGCATTTTTGCGAAAATGCGGTGCAAAAGTAGTCAATTATTTGTATCTTTGCAAAAACTATGGTGTTATTTTTCTGAACACATTATATATAAATTAAAAGCCTTGGGCTATGACAGTGAGAATTGAGGAAAGTTGGCGCAACGAGCTAGCCGACGTGTGGGAGAAGGACTATTTTGTGAGGCTCACGGAGTTTGTGCGTGAGCAGTACCGAACCACTAGGGTGTTTCCGCCTGGACGACAGATTTTTGCCGCTTTTGATGCCACGCCATTTAATGAGGTAAAGGTGGTTATACTTGGCCAGGACCCTTATCATGATGATGGTCAGGCCAATGGGCTGTGCTTCTCGGTAAACGACGGCGTTCCGTTCCCGCCATCGTTGCAGAACATTTTCAAGGAGATTCACGACGATACTGGAGCACCAATCCCCACAAGCGGTGACCTCAGTCGCTGGGCTCGTCAGGGCGTGCTGCTGCTCAACTCCACGCTCACCGTTCAGGCCCATCGTGCCGGCTCGCACCAGAATCGTGGGTGGGAGCTCTTCACCGACGAGGTGATAGCGCATCTTGCCACCCGCCGAGAGAATCTGGTATTCATATTGTGGGGCAGTTATGCCATACGCAAGGGTAGCTTTATCGACCGCACACGTCATCTCGTTTTGACCTCGCCGCACCCATCTCCGTTGAGTGCCTATCGCGGCTTCTTCGGCAACCACCACTTCTCGCTTGCTAACGACTACCTGCGCCGCCACGGCAAGACGCCGATTGCATGGTAACATGCTTCGGTAATAAAAATTAAAAACTTTGTCTTTGATTTTGTATTTGCATAAAATGCTCACGCTTGGAATACAATAAACAAGTTCTTGTATTCTCTCGCTCAATCGCATTTTTCACTCAACTTGCATTATCTTTAGATAAATTAGGCTGCGTCTCTGAAAAACTCAAATAAATTTGGTTTTTCACTAGACTTGCACTAATTTTGCACGTAAATTTACTTTTGCCCAAATACGGGCCATTATAATTAATGTGATTCTCAACAAGAAACAACGATAATTATGAAGAAAATTATAGCTTTAGCAATATTGCTTGTCGCAGCAACCTGCACTCTAAGCGCTAAGTTGAATTTACCAACCAAAAAACTTGGTAATGAGACCTATTATTATTATGAGGTGAAGAAGAACGAGACAGTGCATGATATTGCCAACAAGATTGGTGTCAATAAAGATATCATCTTGAAATATAATCCGTCGGCACGCAACGGAGTCGCAAAAAAGCAACTGCTGTTCTTGCCCGTCAGTGAGTTTAATAATAACTCCAATCAACACTCTGGCAATAAAAAAACTATTGCCGACGATGTGGTAACACATACCATCAAGAGCGGCGAGAGCGTGTATGGAATCTCCCGAACCTATGGCGTTACTGAGGGCGAGTTGCTTGCCGCCAACCCATCAATTGCCTACGGGTTGAAGGTGGGAGAGCAGCTCATAATCCCCGTGAAACCTTCGTCTAGCAAGATTGTGTATCACACCATCAAGACCGGCGAGACACTCTATGGCATTGCCAAGACCTATAACACCACTATCGAGAAGCTTATTGAGCTTAACCCCGGTATTGCAAGCGCTAACCTTCAGGTGGATGACGTGGTCATGATTCTGCCAAATACCACCAACGACATTATCGTCCAGAAGGATATCAAGCAGTTTATACCTTATGTCGTTACCGCTGGTGACACCTACGAAAGTGTGGCAGCCGCTAATGGCATCAGCGTGAAAGTGCTCAAGGATGCCAATCCCGAGGTGTCAAAACTCAAGAAGGGTAAAACCATCTACATCCCTCGTGATGCCATCGACAAGCAGGTGGTAAACACCTCAACCATGACCGAGGAGCAGCTTGAGAAAAACTACAAGGATAAGTTTGACGAGGTATATAACGATGTGCACTCTCCCAATAAGGACAACAGTGTGAACATCAGCATTATCTTGCCATTCCAGACCGATATGGCCAACCGCAACAAGAATGCCCGTGACTATGATGACTTCTTCAATGGTTTCGTGATGGCACTCGACAGCTTGGGCGGCAAACTCACCAAGCCATTGAATATCAATGTATATGACACCAAGCTCAGCCCAGGCATTACCGACAGCATCCTTTCGCTTGATGCTCTCAAGAAGAGCGACATCATCATTGCTCCGTCTGAGAGTGACCAGTTGCAGCGCATCTTAGCCTATGGCCAGAAGAACAATATTGATATCCTCAACTGCTTTTACACTCAAAGCGAGGACTATATCAACAACCAACGTTCTATGCAGGTTAATATCCCATCGCCTTACCTTAACGCCTCGATAATCGAGATGCTCAGGACAAAATTCCAGGACTATGAGCTAGTGTTCCTCGATGATCCCAGCGAGACGTCAAAGGACATCTACGAGGAGATTAAGAAATATGCCAACGTGAGCAAGCATCCACACAAGACTTTGACAATCGTCAGTGACCTCACCGGCAAGTCGTTGTCGAGGTATCTCGACCCAGCCACAAAATACCTCTTCATTCCAGCTAATGGCAAAGAGTCGTTCCTCAACAAGTTTGCCACTGGCATCATTGAGGCTAAGGGTTCTCGCGTTGACTGCCGCCTCGAGCTTTTGGGTCATCCTGAATATACCATGTACTTAAAGAAGCACAAAGACGAGTTCATGGCTATTGACACTCACATTTACTCTCGCTTCTTCCTGCCCGACAATGCCGAGGTTAAAGCATTGAGCAACAAATATGTGAAGCGCTATGGTACAAAGGTTTCTACCAGCACTCCTAATATGAGCGTCTTTGGTTTTGACGTGGGCATGTTCTTGGTGAATGCCTACATCAATGATGTTACCCCTGGTGACAAGGCGTCGGCTTACGAAGGCATACAGACCAACTTCTTCTTTGAGCGCGCCAATAACTGGACTGGATATATCAACAAATCGGTGCGCATCATCAATCTCACTCCTAAGAAAGAGCTCAAGATTACCGACTTGAATGATTAATCGCCTTTCTACATACGTTTTGCTCATGGTGCTGCTCATGGTGAGCGGTACGGCGCATGCGCTTGATTTTAGCGACCACAACATCAGTGTGGGGGCTAAGGGTGGAATGAGTCTGTCGAGAGTCAACTTTCAGTCCTCGGTGCCGCAAAAGATGATTGGTGGTATGGTGCTTGGCGCCACTGTGAGGTATATTGAGGAGAACCATTTTGGACTTATTGGCGAGATAAACCTTGAGCAGCGTGGATGGAAAGAAGACTTCAAGCCTCTTGAGGGTTACAGTTTCAGCCGTCAGTTCACCTATATTCAGATACCATTGCTCACCCACATCTACTTTGGTAGTGACAAGGTGAGATTCTTCTTCAACGCTGGCCCCGAGATTGGTATAATGATAGGGGAGAAGACTTCTAGCAATTTTGACTATGAGCATGCTACTTCTATTGAGGACCTGTCTAATTCTTTCCGTAAGCTGGAACAGTTCACTGAGCCAGTGGAGCGCCGTTTCGACTACGGCATCTCGGCAGGCCTCGGCTTGGAGGTTAACGTAGCTCCCAAACACGCCATTAACCTAGAGGGGCGTTTCTATTATGGTCTTAACGACGTTTTCAGCAACCACAAGACTGATGCCTTCCAAGGCTCATCGTCGATGTCGATTATGGTGACGCTGGGTTACAATATCAGGCTCAAGTAAACCACAAAGTTGGAAAGACATACTCCTCAGTCGCTTCGCGACAGCTCCTCTAACTTAGAGGAGCAGCTGACTACCAATAGCTTAACATTAAGATAAAGAAAGGATGCTACCATGCTTATTGCAACGGTAGCATCCTTTTATGATAAAGCCACATCAAAGGGATGTGATGAAACTCCGATAAAAACAGGATTTGAGGGTATCCAAGTCTTTGTAATCCTCCGGTCGCGAAGACACCACAAGGGTTGAGGCCCGCCATCGACAAGAATACTTTTCTCGGCATTTCATGAAAAATTTGAAGAGTATCCCAATCAGCTTTGATGCGGCATTAAGTCAATGACCTATTTTATTATCGCAAAATTACTGCCAAAAAAATAAATTTCCAAATTTTTTGGCTTTTTTTCTCACAAAAACCTCAAAAATAGCAAAAAAAATGAACTTCATCTCGTGAGAGAGAGGAAGTCCATCTTTTTGAGGTAAGTTTTACTCGCGGTTGTTGCTCGTTACGGTAATGTCTTGATTACTGAGCGTTCTTGGCCTTCTCGACGATAGCCTTGAAAGCCTCTGGGTTGTTCATGGCCAGGTCGGCGAGCACCTTGCGGTTGATCTCGATACCCGACTTGTGAATCAAGCCCATCAACTTAGAGTAAGAAAGGTCCTCCAGACGTGCGGCAGCGTTGATACGCTGGATCCACAGTGCGCGGAAGTTACGTTTCTTGTTCTTGCGGTCGCGATAAGCGTAGGTCAAACCCTTCTCCCAAGTGTTCTTGGCAACGGTCCAGACGTTTTTGCGTGCGCCGAAATAACCTCTTGTAAGTTTAAGAATCTTTTTACGTTTTGCTCTTGAAGCAACGTGATTTACTGATCTTGGCATTTTTTTAAATGAATTGTGAACGTTAGCGGCAGCGATGGCTGCTCTTTTGTGCTAAGCATTCGGTTAATAAAAATGATAAAAATCTCTTGTTGATTAAAAGTGTTTAGAAACTTTACTTGGTTGATGTCGCTTGATTATTTCTTAACGAGCAACTCGCGGATGGAGTTGAGGTTAGCTTTGTCAACGATGCTCACCTTAGTGAGGTTTCTCTTCTGCTTCTTGGTCTTCTTTGTCAAGATGTGACTCTTGTAAGCATGCTTTCTTTTAATCTTCCCTGTTCCGGTAAAGGTAAACCTTTTTTTGGCACCGGAATTAGTCTTAACTTTTGGCATTTTTGTAAATGTTTTTAAAAAATTGTTATTAATCAAGGGACTAGGCACTTACCAAGCCTAATGCCCCATTTTTTCGTTTATCGTTTTTCGTTTATCGTTTTCGGTTTTATCAATAACCTATAACCAATAACCGATAACCCTCTCTTTAATGCAGAACCCTCAATCTTGAGGAGTCGCTTCGGGTGCCTCAGGTGCCTCGGGAGCGGGTGCTGCCTGCGCAGCGTCGTCCTTGGGCTTGTCGGCGTCCTTCTTCTTCGAGGTCTGCTTCTTGGGCGATAGCATGATGGTCATGCGCTTGCCTTCGAGCACCGGCATCTGGTCAACCTTGGCGTAATCCTCGAGGTCGTTGGCAAACCTGAGTAGCAGCACTTCGCCTTGTTCCTTGAAGAGGATTGAGCGTCCTTTAAAGAACACGTAGCTCTTCACTTTGGCGCCTTCTTTCAGGAAGCCGATGGCGTGCTTGAGCTTGAAGTTGTAGTCGTGCTCATCGGTCTGTGGTCCGAATCTTATCTCCTTGACAACAACCTTAGTAGCCTTAGCCTTTTGCTCCTTCAGCTTTTTCTTCTGCTGGAACTGATACTTCTGATAGTCCATAATCTTGCACACTGGCGGCTGTGCCATTGGTGCAATTTCAATGAGGTCCAGTTCCTGTTCCTCAGCAATCTTGAGTGCTTTGAGGATAGGGTAGATGCCCTCTTCCACATTGTCACCCACAAGTCGCACTTCGGGAGCACGGATTTCGTCGTTGATGGCGAGCTCTTCTTTTTGCTGCTTGCCACCTCGCTGATTACGGTTCTTCTTCCCCTTGTTAGGGGCACCGTTCATTGGCTTTTTAGGGCCACTCCAATAAGGTTTTTTCTGCATTCAGTAATGTTATAAGTTTATCATTTCGTTCACTTCTTGAGTGATTTTGGCTGCAAAGGTAGTAATTTTTTCTGAACCTTTATCAATTCCGCCCTGTTTTCTTACCGAAACTTCTTCATTTGCAGCTTCTTTTTCACCTACAATGAGTAAATAGGGTATTCTTTTGAGCTCATTGTCGCGAATTTTCTTGCCGATTTTCTCGTTTCGATCGTCGATGATGGTGCGCACATCAGCATCGTTGAGAACTTGAGCAACGTGTTTTGCATAGTCGTTGTACTTTTCACTGATGGGGAGTACCACAACCTGGTCGGGAGCCAGCCACAATGGCAACTTGCCGGCGGTGTGCTCAAGCAGCACAGCCACGAAACGCTCGAGCGAGCCGACAGGCGCGCGGTGAATCATGATTGGGCGGTGCTTAGCGTTGTCGCTGCCGGTATATTCCAGCTCGAAGCGCTCGGGTAGGTTGTAGTCAACTTGGATAGTTCCCAATTGCCAACGGCGGCCAAGTGCGTCTTTAACCATGAAGTCAAGCTTGGGGCCATAGAATGCAGCCTCGCCTTCAACTTGCTTGGCGGGAAGTCCCTTCTCCTCGCAAGCCTCTACGATGGCGCGCTCAGCACGTTCCCAGTTCTCGTCACTTCCCACATATTTCTCTTTGTTGTTGGGGTCGCGAAGCGAGATTTGTGCCTCATACTCAAAGCCAAACACACCGAGGATGTAGTTGATGATGTCCATCACATTCAGGAACTCCTGCTTGAGCTGCTCGGGAGTGCAGAACAGGTGGGAATCGTCTTGTGTGAACGAGCGCACGCGTGTCAAGCCGTGAAGCTCGCCGCTCTGCTCGTAGCGATAAACAGTTCCGAATTCAGCGAAGCGCAGAGGAAGATCCTTGTAACTGCGTGGCGAAGTGCGGTAAATCTCGCAGTGGTGAGGGCAGTTCATTGGTTTGAGCATGTACTCCTCACCCTCCTCGGGGGTGTGGATGGGCTGGAATGAGTCCTTGCCATATTTTGCATAGTGACCACTGGTCACGTACAGGTTCTTGTTGCCGATGTGAGGAGTGATTACCTGCTCGTAGCCATATTTCTTCTGAATCTTGGCGAGGTAGTCCTGGAGGCGGTTGCGAAGGGCAGCACCCTTAGGCAGCCACAGAGGCAGACCCTGACCCACGCGCTGAGAGAAGGCAAACAGCTCCATCTCCTTGCCAATCTTGCGGTGGTCGCGCTTCTTGGCTTCCTCAAGGAGCACTAGATACTCGTCGAGCATCGATTTCTTGGGGAACGAGATGCCATACACGCGAAGCATCTGCTTACGAGTCTCGTCACCACGCCAGTAGGCGCCGGCAAGCGACAGCACTTTCACAGCCTTGATGGGGGCGGTGTTAGGGATGTGTGGACCACGGCACAGATCGGTAAACGCGCCTTGAGTGTAGGTGCTGATTGTACCGTCTTGCAGGTCGTTGATAAGCTCTATTTTATAGGTTTGGCCTGTGTCGCCAAAGAACTTCAGGGCGTCGGCCTTTGTGATGTCGGCACGTTTCACCTCTTCTTTCTTAGCTACCAGTTCAGCCATTTTCTTCTCAATCTTTGGGAAATCGGCTTGAGTAATCTCGTTGTCGCCTGGATCGATGTCGTAGTAGAAGCCATTCTCAATGGCTGGACCGATACCGAATTGAACACCAGGATAAAGTTCTTGCAAAGCCTCAGCAAGCAAGTGTGCCGAAGTGTGCCAGAAGGCG
>JAFZUL010000005.1 GCA_017618355.1 Muribaculaceae bacterium | reverse complement strand
TTGTGAAGAAATATGGGTTTGACCAGGTGATGTGTTTTGACTATGACATTCTGAAAGAGTCATACGACATAAATCTAGAAGATACAACATCCTCATACGATATACCCTGATTTGCGAAAATGTAGATTTTTCACATTTTTAATTTGGATGGTAAGCACTTGCTTGGGAAAGTAGGTGCTTATTTTTGGAGGTGATGAACGTGAAAAAACCTAAGGACTTTTCGTTCCACACATTCCACATATTCTACAATATTATAAATCAATAAAATAACTAATAATATTGCTTACCACAAAGTTCCACATTTTTCCACATCGTGTTTTTTTATTGGTTCTCTTGAGAGCAAGGTTCTACAAATCTTTCCACAATTCCACAAAAGTACATTTATTATATTGCTGATAATCAATAGTGTGGATGTTGTGGAAGTTGTGGAAGCTAAAAAGATATATCCTATTTTTTTTGAAAAAAATTGATTTTTCATGGTTTTCGTTTTTTTTGAGGGAAATAGTTTTTTGGTACTCTCATAATAATTGTTGCTCTTGACTTGGGGCGGTCTTAACGCACCGCTTGCAGGAGAAAGGGATGTTACTCATAAGAAAGTTCCAATGACTCTTTGACTTGTTTTGTTGTCGCTCTCTTTGTTTTTACGCCGCAAAGTTAATGCGTCTCCCTCACACGCAAGGCCAGGCTACGTTGCTTCTGAAAATTCTCCAGCCCTTTGGGTAGTAATTCTCAGGCAAGCCTTGCTCTCTGTGTGGGCAGTCGCACTTTTCGGGCAGTGTAAAAAGCAAAGCGATAGCGATAACAAGATCAATGAAGTTTCACTTTTAAATTTTCTTTATTATGAGTAACAATTCCCTTTCATTTAATTTCGCAAACGGTGCTGACAGCACCCAAGTTCAAGAACAAGTTGTAAAAAGCTGCAGCTCCAGTTCCTCCAATCTCAATGAAGTTGAGGTTTGTGAGTCTGAGTTGGACTTGGCAGACTTCAAGTATGACTACCGCACTGACAATCCGGCTGTGTACGTGAGTTCCTACCATCGCTATTCCTGCGGGAATCTGGACGGAATGTGGGTGGATTTATCCCTGTGTGCCGACTATGACGAGTTCATGCAGGTGTGCCGCCAAATCGTGTTCGATGAGGAAGATCCGGAATTCATGTTCCAGGACATGCAGAACTGGCCCGACTCTTGGTATGACGAGAGCTCACTGGATGAGGACACCTTCGAGCGCATCCAGGAGTTTGCGGAGCTTGACGATGACGAGCGTGAGGCCTTCGAGGCTTTCATGGATGTTCGCTGCGACAGTGACGTTACCTTCGAGGAGTTCCGCGAAGCTTACTGCGGCAAGTGGAACAGCGAGGAAGAGTACGCCGAGCAGCTTGTCGATGAGCTGGGAATCCTTGACGAGGTGCCTGAGCATCTGCGCCGCTTCTTTGACATGGAGGCCTACGCAGAGGAGCTTTTCCGCTTCGATTATGACTTCCAAGATGGATTTGTATACAGAGTCAGTTGATGTTCATAAATGATGATGTGGAGCCGCCTCACAAGGGCGGCTTTACTTTTTTACACTGCTTTTCCACAACTATTTTGTTCAAGTCTTGAACGCAAGTTGCTGATATAATGATTTATACATAACTTTGCACCATGGACAACAATTCTATGAGCAACTTTTTGATATACCTTAAATTTGAGCCATATCTAGCCCAATGGTTTATTCATGAGATGGGAGGAACCTCGCCGGTGGAACTGCCACGCGGCTCGGCGGAATCGGACATACTGCAGCTGTTTCTGAAAAAGCAGCCTGAGGATGTGCCTAATGAGTGCAGGGAGGATGCGAATCTGATTATTGCCATCCCCTACTTCAAGCGCAAAGACCCCCGCACATACAATTATCTGCCGCCAAAAGCGGTGCATTGTCTGCACAAGTGCATACGTAACCGTTTTGACGTGCAGCTGTGGAATGACCTTCATCTGGTACACCCTAAATCGAAAATGCTGAAGGAACTGATAGAGGCATGGATGGAAAACCATGGGATTGACTTCACGGAAACGAACTGGTGTGCCATATCTAAACGATACCAACGAAAAAGAGAGATATATTTGAGGAAAAAAACGAAAAAAAACGAATCGACTTCAGAGTGATTTTTCTCCACGAAACGACAAAGCAGTTTTTTGAGGTTTTTGCGACAAAACAGATTTTTTCGATTGACTGATTTTTATTGAAACCATGTTATCACAAAAAACAGATTTCGCTCTCCCCGGCATCAAGTCGATAGCATACGTTCCGTGTGAGCTCGCTCAACGGAACAGCGACTTGAAATGCCTGGCTTCTCTGCCAGTGAGAGTGTTCACCACTCCTATCCCTATTATTATAAAAGGAGATGCCACATGCAGCACAGTATCGCAGTATGACAACAACGGCAGGTATGAGGTGACGACTCTGCGTTTTGACACTCTCACACCAATTCCGACGCACAAGCACATCGCTTTTATAGTGACCGACACGAATGACCATCCTTTTTTGGTCGGACTGAAGGAGGCTCCATACCCTGTGGTGAAAATCTCACACACCACAGGAACTCCGAGTGGAGATCCTGCTGTTTTGACCTATGAAGTGACCTTCAAGGCACTGAAATCCCTTATTCCACTATGGTAATCAGCGGATAAACCGTCTTTTACCACCTCTTTTATAGGGGGTAATTTTGTGGCATAATAAAACATTTTACTATGCCACAATCTCAATACCATCTTCATCTGAAAGGCTATGTCGGAGGAATCGACTTCGACCGCAACTATGTGGACTATGTGCTGGCCAAGAACAAGGACAGCCAAGTCCATGTGTTGATTGACAGCTTGGGTGGCTCGCTCGCCACTGCTCTATCCATCGCCAGCGCATTCAAGCAGCACGGCGATGTGACTGTGCACTTTGTGGGGATGAACGCAAGTGCGGCAACAGTCGCTTCACTGGGTGCCAAACATATCTCCATCGACTCGTCGGCGATGTACCTGGTGCATAAATGCAGCGCGGAGTTCTTCGAGTGGGGAAACCTGAACGCTGACCAGCTGGCGCAGGTACGCGACAACTGCGAGGCTGCCATCCGTGATTTGAACAAGCTGGACAACAACGTGGCAACGATGTACGCCGGCAAATGCAGCAAGGACCAGAAGGATCTGCTGGAACTGATGCGTGAAGGTGGATGGCTGACAGCTGCCGAAGCACTGGAATGGGGCTTCGTGGATGAGGTCACTGACTTCAACGAGGAGAAACCGGTTCTTACCGATGCTGTGGCTTCGGCTATGGCAGCGGCTGGTATGCCTATACCCAACATCCCGACTGACAGCAATGAGTCGCTGTTTGCCCGCTTCCTCGCTGCACTGACATCATTGTTCAAGCCAGGGAAGTTTGTGGCTCCAGCCGAGAGGCAGGAAACGAAAGCTGAACAGGAAGATGAGTGTAACGAGAATGAAGAGAACCTTGAAGTTAATAAATATTGTAAACCCGAATCTATCACTATGAACCAAACACAGTCCTTTTCGCTCTTGGGCAAGGTCCTCAACGTTGAGGGCTTTGCCGTGGGTGAGAACGGCGTGACTCTCTCTATCGAGCAGATGCAGCAGGTGGAGAACGCTCTTGCCGAGCGCGACAGACGTAACACCGAACTCACCGAGCAGGTTGATGCACTAAAGGCAGCTCCTGCGGAGAAATCAAACTCAGTGGTTGATGCACCACACGAGCAGAACGAGTCCTCGCAGTTCGAGGGCTTCGTGAAAACAGTGAACACTGCAAAAGAATTGTTTAATCAAGTACCTTAAATCTACATCACTATGGCAGGACAACTAATTGCTATCCCGCTTCCTGAATTCCAGGAGGCGGCTACTAAATGGCGCAAGGAGCTCCTATACCAGCCTATCATCGGCTGCCACGACACCTTGCAGCACATGACACCCCGCCCCGGCATCCGTTACAAGGAGAATGTGGGCACCATCAGCGGAACTGCACAGTTCGCACCCTACAAGCCTTCACGCTCGTCTGACTTCAACCTGAACGTGGAATACCGTACCCTTGAGACTTTCATGGGATCGGTACACTGCAAGTTCGAGCCTAACTCGGCAGCTTCGACTATCCTCGGCTATATGGCGGCCACTAAGGGTGACGGTCAAATGCGTGCGCCTACAGCACTCCATGTGCTGACTCTCATCGCCAAGGGGCTCTCTGAGACTCTTAACGATGCAATCTGGAACGGTGAGCGTAATGCCAACGGCGATACCACTCATGACCTGTTCGACGGTTTCGACACCATCACTCAGATGGAGATCGACGATGACAACATCAGTGTAGCCAACAAGAACTACATGCAGCTGGAGGAGGAAATCACTACCGCCAATGCACTCGACATAGCTAAGGAGATTCTCTACTCGCTCGACCCGAGACTGCGTGCGCAGGATCTGAACATGTACTGCTCGCAGGACTTCGCTGACAAGTACAACGAGGCTATGCTGCTCACTCATGCTGGTATCAACTACTACAACCAGTTCGGACAGAACACGGTTGAAGGTAGCAACGGCAAGCTTCACATCGTGCCCCTGTTCAACAAGGCTGACAGCAAGTTCATTCACGTGACTCCCAAGAGCAACATGCTGGTGGGCTTTGACCAGATGAGCGACATCGAGAGCGTGATGGTGAAGGAGTATGAGCCTTTCATCCTCTCATACATCGCCACAATGTTCTTCGGCGTGCAGTTCGAGAGCATCGACTACCGCAGAATGGAGGTGATTGAGCTAGCAGCTTGAACCAATAATCACTAATCTATAACTAATCGAAGATTATGGCAAATTGCACATCAATACAACGCTCGCTCGCTTGGTGTCAGGGAACTCCAGAACTCCCTGGCATCAAGAGACGAATCTACTATATCAGCAAGGACCAGATCGTGAGCTGGCCGACAATGACTCATGATCCTATCGGCAGACTGACCAACGCCGCATACCGCGGCAATTTTGAGCTGGTTGCTGATGCTTCGTGGAAGTATATTGACATCCTTCCAGATAAGTCACAGCTGACTAGCGAGGCGCAGGGTGAGTACCCTAGTCAGACTCAACTGAACAAGCTGACTGCTGTTCATCCGGGTGTGGGTGTGGAGGCTTCAGCTCTCGCTGCCTATGTGAACAACTGCGACTGCGTGTACCTCGTGGAGACAGTACGCGGCAAATACCGTGTTGTGGGAAGCGAGAAATGGCAGGTGAAATCGACTGTGGCGCAAGACCTGGGTCAAGGTGCTACCGGCACCACGAGCACCACCCTCAATGTAGAGGCTACTGATGAGTGCCCCGCCCCATTCTACGAGGGCAAGATTGAGACTGAGGATGGAATAATCTATCCAAATCAGTCACCCGCTGAACCTCTGCTGGATGGAGATGATAATGGGGAAGAACCTGATCCTTGATGGCAGTCTATGAACAATAGGTAGTATTTCTCATGATAGACGAGAGAACCGCCATCGACATGGAGGGAGTGTTGAGTGAATTGACGTTCCCAGAGGTCGGTGATGGTTCTCTCGTCGTTGATACACATCAGAAGGAGAGCAAGGCGATTCAGAAGGATCTGTTTGCGGTGAACAAACGCCGCTCATGGGATAAGACTGTTGAGGCAAGGTGCGACTTCACTTATAAGCTAAGTCTCACTCGACGCTCAGATGTGGACTTTATCTCCATCTGGAAGAAGTCGGTATATGGCCGTACATTGACGGACATCAAGAGTGACCCTGCAATGGTGGAGTTCTTTGCGGAGAGCATAACTCCAGTGATAAGCGAAACATTGGGCTACCACCTCGCTGATGGTTCGTGGGCAGTATGCACCTCACCGAAACGAAGGCATCGTGAGAAGAACTTTGCCACATTGATTAGTGAGCGAATTGCCGCTACTTTAGGGATTCCTTTCTATGAGGATGTGGCTCTATGCCACAGCAAACAGAGAGTGAATGCAGTGTTTGAGCTGAACAATCTGCCACAAGAGTCAAACATAATAGTGTTTGATGATTTCGTGACAACTGGGCAGACACTGGCCGGCATGAAGAAACTGCTCTCCTCTCTAAATAAAAATGCTGTTTTTTACTCAGCAATCAATAATAAGATATGATTATGGACAACAATTTTACAAAACAAGTTCAGGACTGGCTGAACACTCCATCCGCTGAACGTGACTATGAGCATGGGGCAATGCTACTTCTCAAACTAAATGGCAATCAGATAATGTACCGCAATCTGACTATGCGCAGAACAAAGAAGGGTGAGGAGTTTATCGAATACCAGCTGAAGAAACGTCTCACATTCCGACTGAAGCAGGTGACGCATGAGCAAGTTGAACAGATGCAGAAACAGGTGGATGGCATCGTGGTGAAGCGCAATCTGGAGAAACAAGCGTCTAAACCCACATCGGAATTCAAGACTGGTAAGCGTGCAGACCATGACAAACTGCCTGAAGAGATCCAGGCTCTATACGTTGAGAACCTTTCCATCGTGCAGAAGATGCGCGAACTCCACCTGAAGTTGAGATCGCTTTCTTTGGAAAATGCGACTTGCCCGGACAGTGAAAGATACCCGTTCCTGAAGGAATTGATTTCGCTTGACAAGAAACTGCACTCGAATTGGGAGGCATACGACCACTACACCGGTGCAGATGGTGAGCAGGTGATGACTGAGGACTTGCGTGAGCAGAGCAAACAGGCTGTCCGTATGATTAACCTCAATAAGAACCGGTATGCTAAGAAGCCAAGCGAGGAACTTAAAAGTAAGATCCTCGCGTGGTACGGTAAGGTTATCAATCCAACCGACAAGCTCACCGCTGAACTCAAAAACATCGGGGTTATTGAGTAGCACAGAAATAATAGCTTATAGCGATGCACCACGGCGTGTGAGCATTCCGCTATTATCTCGCGTTCAAAAGCCTAGCAAACTTCCGCAAAGATAGTGATTGTCGATGAGACGCAATGCAGACATAGGAGATTATTTGAAACCGATACGTGAAAATCCGTATCAGGCATATCTCTCTAATGCCCTGCAGGTGGCAGACATCCTGGAATGGGTGCTGAAGCAGTTAGGCAAGTCCGAGGTTTGGCAGACCTCGTTCTCAATCTCTGAGGAGTTTATTCGCAGATTGTACTTTATCGAGAAGTCGGGACTTGTGACCAGGTTCAACCTTGTGCTGGACCACAAGGCGACTAACAAGACACTGAAACTTTGGGCGTTTATAACACAGGTTATATCGACCACATACCTTGCTGACAACCACAGCAAAGTGCTGCTTGTCAAAAGTGAGCGTGGCGAGGTTGTCAGCATCATAACATCGCAGAACCTCACAAGAGGTAACAGATGTGAGAGTGCCGTAGTGACTTCGGACAAGCAAATATTCGGCACTCTCTTTGAACAAATACAAGACTTAATAACTAATCATTCGGTTCCACTAAATGACTTATTCAGAGACAGAATTGCAGCAGGTTGAGCAGTTTGCATCAATCTACCTGAAGATATCGGATATGGCAGTGATACTCGGTGTTCCTGCAGAGGTACTGCGCTCGGATATTGCAGACCACAACACGGAGGTGAGTCTGCGCTACCGACGTGGGAAGGCGGCATCGAAAGTGAAACTGCTGCATCAGGAGATGATGCTGGCGCAGGTAGGCTCGCCTCTTGCCATTGAGAATACTCACCGCAATTTGCTCGATATGGAGGATGATGAATGAGAAAACAAATCAAACCCATAGATGCGTGCAGGCTCGACCTGTTCACGAATGAAGACGAGCTGAGGGAGAAATACTCTGAACCGATAGCGTCCAGAGTGATGCGTATTCGTGAGGAATACAACTGGTTTCTCTCCAACCCTGACGCGAAAGACCGACAGTTTGTGGAGAATGCCATCGCACGCTTTGGCATCAACAGGACTCAGGCATTCAGCGATCTTGCCATTGTCAAGGCTCTACTGCCCCACCTGTCACAAGCGAGCCGTGACTTCCATCGCTACCGCTACAACGAGATGATTCTTGAGACGTTCCAGATGGCGAAGAAACGCAAGGACACGAAGACGATGGAGAAGGCAGCATCCTCTTATGCGAAGTTCAACAGAGTTGACCTCGAAGATGAACAGGCTGTGCCTTATGATCTTATAGTGGTGCAGCCTTTCACTGCCACTGATGACCCTTCTGTACTAGGTATAAAGCCTATGCCACGACTGCAGGAGCGTATTCAGCAACTCCTTCGTAAATACAAGGCAGAGAATATCGACATTGAGGATATAGAGTTTGAGGAAGCAGACCTTGAAGAGACATCACTATTCCCGGACAGCGATGATGGAAAAGCCAAAGAAGAAAATATACTTTAATGCGCCACAGCGATTGACGCAGCTTATAGGTGCCAATACCACCGTAATAGTGGCTGGGCGACGCACAGGCAAGACGGACTCGATAGCATCGCCTTTCGTGCTCCGCAATATGCAACGGATGGCTGGCTCTACTGGTGGCATAGTGGTGCCAACGTATAAGCACGGACTGACAAATACAATACCTGGTTTGCTGGCAGCATGGAAAAGATGGGGGTATATAAACGGCATCCATTATGTGATTGGACGTAAGCCTCCTAAATCTTTCGGGAAGCCTATAATCGAACCTGCCGAATATGAACATGTGATATCATTCTATAACGGTTCTTGTGCCATCATAATCTCACAGGACAGGCCTGGCTCCAGTAACTCGCTGACGCTTTCGTGGCTGTTGATTGACGAAGCGAAGTTCATTGACTATGAACGTTTGAAAGATGAGACGCTCCCAGCGAATGGCGGCATCAAGTCATATTTCGGTCATCATTCATATAACCACTCGGTGATGATTCTCTCGGATATGCCACAGACGCAGAAAGGCAGTTGGTTCCTGCATTATCAGGATAAAATGGACAAAGAGCTTATCGAGACGATAAAAGGTACAATCTATGAGATATGGAAAGTGAAAGAGCGCATAAGGAAACTCAATGCCAATGGAGAGGAGGTGCCGAAATACCTGCGCAAATACTTAAGGCTGTTGGACACATACCTTAACAAGATGCGCTCAGTGGCGGTGTACTATAAGGAATACTCGTCGATTGAGAATCTGCAGCTGCTTGGTGAGTCATACATCAAGCAGATGAAACGAGACCTTACTCCAAAGACTTTCCAAACCTCAATTCTCTGCCAAAGGATAGGAATCGCCAAAGATGGATTCTATTCTTCTATGCGTGAAGCCCACAAGTATAACGCCAGTGATTTCGAGTATCTGGACTCTCTCGGGTATGACTTCAATGAGAGTCAGCTGGACTGCAGAGCGGACAAAGACCTTAGTCCATTTCAGCCCATTTGCATCGGTATGGACTACAACGCTAACATCAATTGGATAGTGGCTGGGCAGCCATCAGGACGCAGACTGAACGTGATTAAGTCGTTCTACACTAAGTTTGAGCGCAAGATTCCTGCATTGATTGATGACTTCTGCCGCTACTACGCCCAACATAAGAACAAAACTGTGGTTTACTACTATGACAGCACAGCTCTTGGTGGCAATTATGCCGTGAATGAGCAGGACTTCCACTGGGTGGTGTGCCATGAGTTTGAGCGTCATGGATGGCAGGTTGAGGACGTGAACCTAGGCAACCCGATGCGCCATGATGAGAAATACCTACTGATAAACCAGGGGTTCGCAGGCAAGCAGAGGTTGATGCCGTTCTTCAACCGCCAAAATAATGATGACCTGATACTGGCGATTCAGACAGCTGGAGTGAGACGTGGGCGTAATGGCTTCCGTAAGGATAAAGGCGGTGAGAAACTCGCAGAGACGGAGGAAGATCTGCTGCAGCACCGCACAGATGGCACGGATGCCTTCGACACTCTTTATATCGGTTGTGAGAAATTCCCCTATCGAGATTCCTTTGGTTTCAATTCCAGTGGGGTACTTTAATGAATAAATATTTGTATTTTTGTATAAAATATTCACAGGATCTAGAAGCATCAACTCAAAGAAATCAAGTCCTTCATATCTTTGGTTTATTTTTGTGGATTTTTGCCCTGACCACGTTGGTCTGTGGTGAAAATAATTAATCAAATGTACATAGTACTAGTACCTCTTCCCTACGCCCTACTAATGGCCGCAGGGATAATGCCCATTGCCAGCATAAAATGGCAACAGAAGGCACCGCCGTGCCGAGTGTTAATCTGTTCAGTCCAATCGAAAAAACCGCTCTCGTCGTACCCCGTTGAGTGGCAAATGATTGCACACAACGCACAAGTGTTTGGGAACATCCCACACTACGTCGATCAAGCAGTCAATGCGATTGTCGGTTGGGCTGACATTGCGTCGAATGGCATAATCCCCAAAGTCTGGGACTATGGAGAGCAGTTGTTCCAAACTTTTAACGCTCACACGCTGGATAAGCCTGTTTTCTGTAACATCAAGCAGGAAGGTATCGACCTTAGATTTTCGCCTGATGATTTCATTGCCCATCGTAAGAAATTATTTCACATCTTCAACTTGGGCACCACCCTTTTTGTGCCTGTCAATGCTCGCATCTGGGAGCAGTCTGCTCATGGCACGTCTTTCACTATCGACCTTATTGGTGAGGCAGCAAAATGCCTTATCACAGAGGCAGACACCTTGCGTGAGTACGACTCTGTTGTTATCTGCTACAACGGCATGTACCGCGAATTTGAGTTCTCCAGCCGAAACTGCATCACTCCAAGTCTTGATGAGAAAGGAAAACTCAAAATGTACCACAGTGTTTTGCGTGGAGAGAAAACAGCGAAAACAAGCGTTGTTCTCTTCCTCGAAGATGAGTTGGACACCTGAATTTTCATCTAGCTGTATGTAATTTGAAAAATAATGTTTAACTTTGCAACGTTAAACAGTTCTTGTTTGACTACATTGTGGTTTAAAATCAGAACATTATACTCCTTTTAATCGAAAACTTAGGAAATTTTAGATTGCTAACAAGGATGTATAGTGATTCTCGTCATATAGGCGTGAATTGCTCTACATTGTTAGCTAGGCTCCCTAAGTGCCTCGATTATGATGTGTGCGGTTCGCGCCTTTTAATGTAAATCATAATCGTTTTCTCAATTTTTATTCATCCTATATACGTGTATTAGTAATTAATTTAATTTTTAAATTAAAAGAAATATTTCTATATTTGCACTTTGATTAACTAATAAAATAACAACTAAAAACATTAACTCCCCTACTATGAAAGTATTATCCCTCCAACAGCCCTGGGCATCGCTAATTGCAGCTGGTATCAAAGACGTAGAAAACAGGACTTGGAAACCTAAAGAGATCCCTTCTCGAATTCTTATTCACGCAAGCAAGAAATGCAGTATTCGCACTGTAGGCAATGAGCCTATAGAGTGGGTTCAAGAGATCATGAATGAGCAAATGATGGGCAACATCCCAGACTTCCCTGATATGCCAAGTAACGCAATCATTGGCTATTTCTCTATAGACCGCATAGACAAGAAAATAGACCACAGCATCTGGGCAAGTGGTGAAGATGACTCAGAGGATTTATACTATTGGCACGTGAAGGATTGCTATCTCTTTGACGAGCCAATCAAGGAAGTTAAGGGTAAACTTTGGCTGTGGGATTATGAACTTGATGAGAACAATCTCCCACCTGCACATAAGGTTGAACTACAGAGTTATGATGTAAAAGGTGACGATTTCATTATGCCAGTAAATGAGGCAACATGGAAGGCTCTTGGAGAGAATCAAAATTATATGTTTGACCTAGGTGTCAGTTCTTCAGAAGTTCTTTGTCAAGAAGGTTCATACGAGCTGAAACCATGCAAGAATATAGTATTCACTTGCAACGGAAAGTCAAGAAAATTCAAGCTTACTGATGAAACAGAACCAAGAGTCACATTGGACGAGAAGAATGAACCGGCAAAATATTTCTCTTTGCTTAATCCTGATGGAGCAGAATGTTTCCTTGCATACTTTGCCTGGGGTAAAGAAATTAAGTAAAAAAACAAACCACGCAAGTCTGTTGTCTGTTTTTCGTCATTTTTTAGATTTCTCAATGACTTGATGAAAGATGGACAAGATGGATAGACCTCACAAACTATAGCATAAATATACACCTTCAAAAAACTATGGCTGATATTGAAAATGATGTTCAGAATGAAGTTGTTCTGAGCGAAGACCAAGTGATATGCGCTTTAACCAATAACCCAGTCAAAGCGACTGCAAAAGAGTTAACCCTACAGTCAATGATTCTTATGATGACTGAGGAGTATAATTTTGCTCTTGAAGACATGGAGCGTAATTTCAGTTTTAAATATCTCGACGAAGAGGGCAAGAAGAAAACTGGCAAGGTTGACCTCGCTGTTTTTGAGAAAGGCCGTGGGCACGACGTCGATAACATGATACGTTTCATTATCGTCGCTAAAGACAATAGCGTGAAACCCACCACCAAGAAAACTGGCGCAGAAGACACACTGACTCCTTACCTTTCTTTCACTGATTGCGACTTCGCATTATGGACTAATGGCGAAGATATGCAATATATGCACTGCGTGGAAGATGCTCTTGGTCAAATCACTGTCGAAGACCTATCAGACTTCCCAAGCGAGGGGCAGTCTCTTGATGACTTAGAGAAAGCCGGCGAGAAAGGCATTACCCGTAAACCTGCCAACGAGTCTCTGGTACGCACTTTCAAACGCTGTCACGACTATATCTATGGCAATGAGGGAATGAAGAAGACTGCGTTCTGGGAACTGCTAAACCTCATTTTCACTAAGCTATACGACGAGAAACGACGCTTCATCGCTCCTAAGAATGGTGAGAGTTATCGACGCAAGTTCTGGGTAGGTGTGAAAGAACTTAACACGCCCAATGGTCAAGCTGCTGTAGCAAAGCGCATCAAGGACTTATTTGAGGAGCTTAAAGCCAGTCAGATGTTCAAGGACGTTTTCGACGGCAATGAGCAGATTATGCTCAGTGATCGTGGACTTGCTTTTGTGGCTTCGGAACTAGCCAAATACTCCTTCCTCGATGCAACGGTGGATGTGAAAGGCACAGCTTACGAAACCATTGTGTCGAACACACTAAAGCAAGAAGCTGGGCAGTTTTTTACACCTCGCAATATCATCAAGTGCATGGTGGAAATGCTTGACCCAGACCAAAATACTCGCATACTCGACCCTGCCTGTGGCAGTGGTGGTTTCCTAGTGATGGCACTTGACTATGTGCGTCGTAAAATCACACGCTCAGTTTATCCCGATGTGGACGAGCTGCACGTGGAAGAGAAAGCAAATACGCCTGAAATCAACGAACTTGTACGTGAATATGCCGAGCGTTACATATTCGGCTTTGACTTCGACCCCGACTTGAAGAAAGCTGCTCGAATGAATATGGTGATGGCTGGCGACGGACACGCTAATGTGTTCAATATAAACTCACTCGATTATCCGCAAGGATCCAAGCCTGATGTACCTTTTGTAGGCGAGAAAGTTAAAGAGAGCATCGAGGGTGGTTATGACAATGATTTTGCTTTCGACAAAAACTATACACTTGACAATGCCTTTGGCAAGTTTGACATGATTTTCACCAACCCGCCTTTCGGCAGCAAGGTGGAAGTCGATGTGGAAATTGGCAACCGCTTCCAGTTGCCAGGAAATGCGCCAGAAGTGCTGTTTGTCGAGCAATGCTATAACTTCCTCAAGCCTGGTGGGAAGATGGCGATTGTGTTGCCTGACGGAATCCTCGGCAACCCAAATCATGTTGAGACACGCAAATGGATTCTCCAACACTTTAAACTCCTTGCATCAGTTGACTTGCCTGTTGAGGCATTCTTGCCGCAAGTGGGTGTTCAAGCATCCTTGCTGTTCTTGCAGAAAAAAACCGCACAAGAATTGTTGATGCCATACGAGAACGATGACTACGATGTATTTATGGCCATCGTTGAGAAAGTTGGTAAAGATCGCAGAGGCGTGCCCATTTATAAGAAAGATGATGACGGGGCGGAACTGCTATTTGAACACATCAAGAAATGGATCACCTACACCGAATCTGGTCATGAAGTGCTGCACCAGCGCAAGGAGCGTATCAAGCACATAGACGATGACCTTCCCGATGTTTCAACTGCTTATAAGACGTTCAAGGAGGAACAAAAGATATGAGAACTAGCGTCATAAATTGTAAATCTTTCTTTGGTGCAGGATTACGCATTGACCCTGATGTCCATTTGAGTGAGGGCAGTATCATTAGAAATGAACTAAAACATTTACCTTATGAGCTTTCTACCGTAGGAGAAAATGCCTCAGATGTTTTCTACGGCAACATATTTTCTCGTATATACGTTAAAAAGCCAGAATATGGCGTACCATATCTTGCTGCTTCTGACACTGTGTTGGCCAATCTTGAGACCGGTAAATACTTGTCAAAAAAACAAGCAGCTAAATTAAGTTATCTTATGCTAAAAAAGGATTGGATTCTTGTTACTTGTTCGGGAACTTTGGGTAATGTAACTTACACTAATAAAGATTTTGAAAATCATATTGCAACTCACGACTTAATTAGAATTATACCAAATTCTAATAAAGTCAACAAAGGGACACTCTTTGCTTTTCTTGCAAGCAAATATGGCTATTACCAAATTACTCAATCACAGTTTGGTGGGGTTGTGAAACACATAAACACTGACCTAACAAAAAACATTATTGTTCCTGTTTTCCAAGAAGATTTCCAAATTGAAATTGATGACTTAATTCAAGAGTCAGCTCGCTTACGTGAAGAAGCGACCAACACACTCAATGAAGCTGTCTCTTATTTTGATAATCTATATAAAATTTCACCGACATTCACGAAGAATTTTGCCTTAAGCCTAAAAAGTCTTGGGCTTGGTTTTGCTGCCTACAACAATAATCTTGAAGTAGATAATTTCATCAGTCAATATAAAGATAAATCATTTCAGTTGAAGGACAAAACAACAAAGATATTCGCACCGCCGTTGTTTAAGCATATATACCTAAACAAAGATAATGGCTATCCTTTTATGACTGGCAGTGAACTTACACAGTTCAATCTTCGCTACTATCGATGGTTGTCACCAAGAGGAGTTAAGGATATAAATGATTATGTCGTTAAGAAAGGAACTTTGCTACTCTATAAATCCGGGACAACTGATGGAGGAATACTTGGAAATGTGTTTATCGCTGATAAGAAACTTGATGGCTGCTGTTTATCTGACCATGTAATAAGAATAAATTTTGAGGATGTAGAACTCGCATATTGGACCTTTGCTTTCTTAAAATCCAAAGGTGCAGTCAAAATGCTTTTAAGGTTGGCAACTGGAACAATGATACCTTTCATTACTCCAGACCGATTGTCAGAAATCTTCATCCCTTCACCTGATGAGAACTACAAACAAATAGTATCATTAGTGGATAAGTTTATAGACTTACAATCAAAGTCAAAACAATTGGAAGAAGAAGCCATCATAAAGGTAGAGCAAGAAATCGAGAAGTGGAACAATTAAAATAAATTGTCATGTCGAAATATCACGATGAACCTATAATCTGCCCGAAGTGTGGCGAACAGGGTACATTCCAACTTTGGGAAACAGTGAATGTGGACCTTGACCCTGAACTGCGGAAAAAGATCTTCAACGAAGAACTTTTCCTTAAGCGTGGAGAAAGAATTGTTTATAAATTAAAATATATATTGACAGATAAATAAATTCATTATATATGGCAAAAATATTCAAACCAACCTACTCAGAAGTTATGAATGCCGGTGAGCAGCGGCTGATTGACTTTCTTGAAGTGAAACTCCCTGATGACTATGCTGTCATCTGCAATGGTGAGTATGCACAGAGGAATCGTAACGGCGTGGTGCAGTATTTTGAATATGACTGCATCGTGGTTGCTCCTCATGCCATCTTCCATCTTGAAAATAAAGACTGGGGAGGCAAACTTGAAGGCAATGACGACTTCTGGTATGTAAACGATTCTGAACGGAAGAATCCGTTAAAAACTGCTCAATTCAAGTCAAGGATCTTGAAGTCAAAACTTGTCGTACAAGACCCTGACTGGAGACGCTGTGAGGTGATAGCTGCCATCACACTCAGTAACCCACACCAGAGTAAATACTACTTTGACCCTCACGCTTTGTGCTTTAACCAGACTTTCCTGCTCGACCAAGAGTTGATTGATTTTATCACTGATGCAGATCGTTTCCACAAACCAGAGAACTGCATCGCAGACATTCAGCAGAAAGTGGTTGACTTCCTATCAGGTGCAAGCAGTGAACGCTCGCATGCACAGCGCACACGCATTCTTGAATATGAGATTGACGAAGTGCTGCAACGCACAGAGGATTATTCGGAGTACCTGTGCCACCATCTGATGATTGACGATGGCAAGAAAAAACTCATTAGAGAATACCCTCTCGACAAGGCAGGATTAAGCCCGATGCAACTGGAGGAATGGCAGAACAAGGTGAAGAACGCATTGTATGCACAGAGCGAGATAGGTCATAATCCTTATATTATACCTAGTGAGTATCGCTGTAACAGCGAGCTGACATTCCTATATGAGATTTCGGATTACATGCGCCACAACACGCTACGGTCAATTATGAAGCTCAATAAAGACATGACTGTAGTTGATAAGTTCAAAATCATTCTCAACGTGGCTAATGCGCTGAAGGCAATCGCTGAAAAAGGCGTATTCCATCGTGACATTTGCCCTGAAAACATCTATGTTACTGGTTCCGATAATGCCGCCATAGCAAACTTTGGCAAGGCTTATTTTGCCAAGCATCATGACAAGAAATTCACTGTCAAATCAATGCTCGCGTCTGAGTCCAGCCCATACCGCCCACCAGAGTTCAGCGATGATGATGTATGCGACAGCAGCGATGTATATTCACTGGGCGTGGTAATCTATGAATTGTTCATGGGCAAAACACCATACCCCGACACATTTTCATTCCGCAGTCATGGTGGAAAGGTGACGGATGATCTGCTACCATCACATATTTCGGAAAGCTTGCCTAAATTCCTTGACACAATCATTCAACACACTGTGGTTGAAGATTTGGAGGAACGCTGGAACGCAGAGGAATTGATTGAGTTTATTACACAAGAACTTTATCGCACAACAGGCAATAACCACAAGGCCGGTGAGCAACCTGCCAAGAAAGAGGTTGGATTGAAAGACCTAAAGCCTGGTGACAAAATAACTGGCAGCCTCGTTCTCTATGAGGAACTCGGCGCTGGGGCTTTCGGCCGTGTATTTAAAGCAAAGAATACACTCGTAGATAAATACTATGCTGTGAAGCTTTTTGAACGCTCAGCCGATGCAATTGATGACACTCGCAACGAGTTCCTTGCTTTGAGCAAAATATCTCACCCAAATGTAGTGAAGATTTGGAACTGCGACATCTCGCAGCAAGGATTGTTCTATACGCAAATGGACTTACTTGACGGCGAGAACCTACGTGACTACACCAAAGGCGACGTAAAACTTCCGCTTAACGAAATATTTAACCTTGCCCATTCCATCCTAAGCGCACTGGTTTATATGCAGGACTTGGTGCCACCCATCTTCCATCGTGACATCAAACCAAACAACATTGTTTGGCACAAACGTGAGAAATTCGTGCTGATTGACTTTAATATATCTGCAGCAAGTGGCAACTCTGCTTTCGCTGGCACCTATGCTTACATGGCTCCTGACCTTGTGATATCAAGTGATAAATATGATTGGGACAGCAGTGCCGACACCTTCTCACTGGGCGTGACGCTCTTTGAGCTGCTCGCACATGCTTTGCCGTGGACTGGCACTAATCCTATTCCGAAACTAAACGTACCAGCCACCAATATCAGCACTTATAGAAGTGATTTGTCAGACGCTTTTGAGGAGTTCCTGATGAAGTCAATTATCACTGATAAGACGAAACGATTCTCCAATGCTAAAGAAATGCTTGAGGCTCTGGAGAAAATCGGTATTGACGGCGTGGCTCGCACTCAAGGTAAAGTGGAGTATTACAACAGCAACCAAGAGCAAGAAGATATCGTTGACTATATTAACTCTCTTTACAGTCAAAGTGAGCACGGAAATGGTGGTACTCGTTCAAATAGTTCCCAGAACAGGTTTGACGAACTAACATATACTAAGACTAGACTTGACAACAAACTGGTTAACGATATCCTCAATCTCAAATATCGCCTCATAATCATCACAGGTAACGCAGGTGACGGAAAAACTGCTTTCATTCGTAAAGTGGAGGGATATGGAACTGACCGCACTGGATTTGAGGATGGCAATGGCACATGCTTCAACTTGAATGGTCTGCCATTCGAGAGCAACTACGATGGCTCGCAAGACGAAGGCGACAATGCAAATCAGCAAGTGCTTGAAAAATTCTTCAACCCATTCTATGGGCTGGATGATTACAGTAATGTGCCTGTAGGTCGTATCATCGCTATCAATGAAGGTCGTCTCGTGGACTTCCTCATGACACACGAAGAACTGAAGCCCTTATATAACAATATAGAAGAATATTTTTATAAAGAAGGGCACGTTGAACTCTTGCCGGGATTGATGGTGATTAACCTCAACTTGCGCTCGGTGACAGCTCGCAGCAAAGATGAAGAAAGTCTCTTACACTCACAAATTAAGAAACTCACCGCTCCTGAGCTGTGGGGTAAGTGCGAGAAATGTCCTATCGCCGATAAATGCTTCATTCGTTATAATGTTACCACATTCCAAGACAGCAGCGCTAGCGACGAGATAATATCTCGTTGGGAATGGCTACTTCGTACAGTGGTTTATAAACGTGAGCTTCATATCACCATGCGCGACCTTCGCTCATTTATAGCTTTCATGCTCACACGAGACTGCTCTTGTGACCAAGTGAAACAGATGCTGGAGCATATAAAAGCGGATAATATTGGGCCTGAGTTCTATTGGCAATATTACTACTTCAATCTTCCATCCAAAGATGAAGATTACATTCATAAAATTGATACATATTTCCCATTCCCTGGTCTTAAATCAACCGACCGTTTGGTGCAGATAATCAAAGATACTGACATTGCCAGAGTGTCGATGCCAGCTTTTGACCGAGACCTCTTCTTCAAAGAGAAGACACCAGACAGCTATCTTGTGTTTGCAGAACGCAAACAATCACTGCTGAAAGAGTTCAATGCTTGCAATATCATTCCTACTCCACGTGATAACGATGCCGATGATGAAGACAATAACGATCCAAGCGTAGAAGCTACTGTAGTTGATGAAACACTTTTGGTAGCAAGACACCAATCGTTCATTCGTCATCAGTACTTTGAAGGTGCATCGAGCAAAGACCCCGACAAGTTTGATTTTATGCGTCGATTACCATATCAGTCTATCGGAGAATTCTATCGTTATCTAACAGACTTAGGAGGTTCGACAGCAGAAAAACTGAATGAGATTAAGTCGAACATCGCAATCGCAATTTCTCGTAGCGAGGGTTGCATAAGCGATGATATAACAAAGGATAGGATGCTGCTCAAATGCAACCACATCATCGACCCACTCTCAAAGAGCTATCGTGCTTTTGATGTGGGAGACTTTGAACTGTTTGTAAATAGAACACCACACTTGGTGGAATATATAGAATATGAAAGCGACAGCCTTGTGTTCCGCCACAAAACCGACAATTTTATTCAGCTAACCATTTCTCTTGACCTATTTGAGATGCTTGAATACATCCGTAAAGGATTCAGCCCATCGGTCAACGACTTGCAAGGTAAGTTCATTGAACTGCAAATCTTCAAGAACTTGCTGGAGAGCCGCAACTACTCGGAAATCCTTGTGACAAAGAACAACAAGAAGTTCTACGTAGTACGGCTTAAAGAGGACAACACGCTTAGTATTAAACTTATAAAGCAGGAAGAAGATGATAATCAAAGTAAGTAAAAAAGGAGTTGTATTCCGCAACCCCGAACTATATGCTGGTGAGGCAAAAACGTTGAACCTCGACCACCTGCTATCGAACTTATATATGCTTATCGCCAACAACGGAGCACCAGTCAACTTTGCCGTTGTAAAGGGCGGTCACACTATGGAATCATTAGAGCAGAAATACATGAAACTGCTCGAAGATAAAGGTCTTATTGATGGCGTGACAGACAATATCGAGGGGGTGGAAGACTGGCTGAGAAGCAACCTCGTAAACATGGTAAACCGTGGAAATGTCATCAAGGAGAATGTGTCTGCTTTGCGCCCACTCCACTTGATGAGTTATAAAATCCAGAATAAGAAGCACAACCGTGACTACAATGCATCTGACCAAGTGTATCTGATGCTAAAAACATGTCCAGAAGTGTTGGAGGCTCTAAAAGAATACCTCAATACAGGATGGGATAACTCAACAAAAAAGATAGTGTTCACCAAAGACCTCGATGTGGACACCATCGGTATTCTTATGCTCACCAAAGATATAATTGAGCGTCGCAAACCAAATACCGAAATTGTGAACATCAAACCGCTGCTCACAAAACAAACGGAGCTGTTCAACGAGGACATTCGACGACTGTTATTATACAAAGATGTTTTGCCACGCACAGTATTCATAGACTACCTGCGTACTCTTATCGCATTCCATCTTACACTGTATGTGTTTAAACTCATCTACCTGCTACCAAAAATGAAAGAAGCAGGTAAGGTTGAGGTGGAGGATGACTGGAGCTTGCTAGTTGATGTGTCGAACGACCTTGAAAGTCGCATCGCACCGCTCGCTTGTCGTGACATGGAGCGTGTAATCAACTCGCTCAATGAATATTTCCACGTAACATTTGAGATTAATGTGATTCAGAAGTATCTCCGTGATAAAGGTGGTGATTCAAGCATCGCAAATGTACTTGATACTTTGAAGAACAATGTTGACCGTTCATCAGACTACTTCCTCGGTGGCATCAGTAATATCAAAGCTGAAGCTAATGATGATGACAAGGAATATATTGACGTGATACTGCAATTCTTTGATGAGAATGATTACTTCGGCAAGTACATTCATCTTCTTGAAAACACCAGCGGTGGTAGCAGTTACCAATATCCTTTCTATCTGAGATTGATTGACAGTCTGAGCATGAAGAACAGCGAGTCGCAAATACTTGCCGATGGTCGCCGTTCTCGTAAGCATCCACGCCGTGGCTCGCTTGGCTCTAAACTGCTGGAAACTCTGGTACAGTTGCTCGTTCTTAAACAAAACGATAACGGCAGCTATGAAACCCAAGCCCTGTCAATTGATGATCTTGCCAAGTTGATTCGCGACCGCTATGGGCTAATCATCAACGGCTCTAACGAACCTCGCTTTGCTGGTGCAGATGTGGAAACACACGCAGCCTTCAAAGACAACATGGAAGCATTCAAGAATAAGCTCCGTCAAATCGGTTTTTACACTGATTTGAGTGATGCCTACTTGTTACAAAAAATTCGTCCACGCTATAAAATTTAAGTTGTATGGAACTGGAACAACTATATTATAATAAATTTCTTCCGTTCATTGTAGATTACTACAAAGACACTTTGAAGGACGCGAAACCCGGTCATTGTATGAAAATTACGGGATTCGCATTTGACGAGTTGAAAAAACTCATTACCATGCTGCGCCCTGTCAACAAGGATATGCAAGTGTATATCATTTCAGAAAAAATGACGGGACCAGACTTCGCACACCCAAATAAGATTGTGGAACTGCGTAACAAGAACGAATTCCCACTTCTCGCTCTTGTGCCTACGAACTACCGCACTTCATCGGAAGACTCATTTGGCGATGCAACTTTCCAATTGCTGGACGTGAAAGGTCTTGATTACCGCTTCTATCTCTATCTAGAGCAACAGGTGCCTGATTCCCAATTTGTCACATGGAAACTGCTCAAATCTTTCTTCGATGACTTAAAGATTGAATGGTCTTTCAGAATACAATATTATTTGTTCCTCGAAGAAAACCAATGGGACATGAAAGCATGGGGAAATGGTCTATATCTTATTGGACTGATTCCTGACAGCAAGCTGCTGGAAGATATGACAAAACTTGGCAGACGCTTGCTCTACAACATTCGTTGTGCTGATTTGCTATGCAATTTTTCAATAAACGCAGCTGACAAAGCAATGATGTTGCCGCTGAATCCAGGCACCATCCAAAAAGATATTGTTATTTTCTTTAGAGAGCAGAGGGCGGTGAACGACCGCATTGACCTTTGCCAAAGAATATATGAGAACTATCCGCAGCTGAATTTCAGTGAATGGCCCATCGACAAACTTGACAATCCGTTAAGCAACGTCGTTGTCACAGCAGAACTTGTTCCTGGCAAAAACCCTGACAAGGAACTTGTAAGAGATGTTTCTGGCGACTACATCATGCAGATTCCTTATGGAAAGAAGTCAAAAGTGAAGGTTAAAATCACTTTTGAACCTACGCCAGATGAAATGCCTGAGATGAAGAAATACGCTGTAGAGATATTCAACTATGAAGGGTTTGAATATCTGGACACAATCAGACAAGCGAATATCAACTCAAAGGGAAAGTCAAAGACTATAACTTTGAACATAAACAATGCTGCTTTTGATGATGGCACTTATTTCTTGCGAGTTCACGCACTTGATGCTGATGGTCTTATTCTTGACAATGACAACCCATTTAAAGTCACCAGCGTGCAGGAAGAATGGGAAGAGTTTTTGAAGCTCCATGAAGACGGCAACAAAGAAGAATTGCGCAAGCAGTTCCAAAAGGAGCATAGCGTAATGACAGTCAATGAAACAATGACTTTCACAATTAAAAACCTCACCGAAGATGACTCATCGGATGATGTTGAAGTAGATGTCACAAAGCGTAATAAACCCGATAATGTTTTACAGGCGTATTTCAACTATTGCATAGAGCAAATACGCAAAGATGAAACGATAGAACTCCCTGCTCCTGAAATCAGCGAAAAAACTGAATGGAAAGAAGGCTCGCTAAATAATACATATACTTTTGAATTTGGCAACAACGCTCAATTTGCATACCAAATTCAAATCGCCAAGAAATTGCTTGAACTCGAACGTGCTTTCTACAAACATGCGACACAGCTTGGTTATGTTGATGCTGAAGTCAGCGGTAACCCCACAGACTCAATACTTAAGGACTGGAGTTTCAAAGCAATTCCTACGGACATTCAGATTAACCCTGAACTCATTACCAAACGTAATGAGCTGTTCAATCTTATTCAAGGTTCTACAGCATCTGAATCAGGCGTAGTGAACACATTCCCTGTTTATAAGTACGCCGAGGAAATAAAGAGCTATGTCCTCGCCTACTCTGAGTGGCTGCACTCCGTCATCGACCAAAACCCATCTGATGAAGCGATTGTCGCAATACAAAACATTGACACAGTTTTGTTACGGGTCGAAATGCCTGACGGCAGCGTGAATAAAGTAAAGCTTATCTCGCCCATACATCCACTGCGATTGGCTTGGCTTGCCAATATCTTCGATTTGTTCCGTGACTGGGAAGAAAAAACGCTTGCCAATCCCGAATACAAGAAAACTTGGTATCGCAATCTCGACTATCTGTTCATGGGCGACCTTCCAATGGAAGTTTCTCCTTTGATTATTGCAGAGAACGCTCTTAAAGAATTCCAATATGTAGGAGAACTGACATTTGGCTGGGGGTTCTATGCACAACCCACTCTTGACCCGAATGATGTGTTTGCCTCGGAATCTCGCCAACTGAAATCATACGTTTCATCACTGCTCAACATTTCTCGTGAGAAGATGATTGACAGTGACGTTAGCTTCGACTTAGTTTATAACCATATCTACAACTATACAAGAGCGCACAAATACACAAGAAAACTGGTTATAAACATTTTCAATGCAGGTGACGCTAATGTATTTGCAGATGCACTAGTCAAAATGGAGCAGCAAGGCCATATCTATGACTATGAAATTCGTTTGTTTGCTGATGACAGCCTGATACTACCAGGCGAAGCATTGCGCCAACTTATCAATCCTGACAACTCTTTATCGGATGCTGCAGAAGCATTCTCGCTGGCATCGAAGAACAGGCTATTCCCGAAGCTGCGCTTCTCAGTAAATAGCATTTTAGACTTTATCAAAGACCATAAAAAGTATCAAGCTCACCTTTCATTCTTGGTGAACCCATTCCCGGTTAAAACTGGTTTGGTGCAACCTGACCGTGACAGCCGCTCGTTCTTCCTAAATGCAGTGATGTGCAGAAGCGTCGTTAATTCAACGAAGAAAGATGACAAGACGTTTGTTTGGAGCAGATATTTCGCAGAAAAAGCAATACCATCTCCAACTAATGAATTCGCAAATGATTCAATAAGCTTGTTTGCAAATCTTCAATATTTCACTGGTAAGATTATTTCATCAAAGGCGACAACATCTTTGCCCGCCACCTGCCTATCACTGCAAAACCAAGACCAGATGCTGCTCTCGTTTGTGCATGACGTGTCAGATTGGGTGGTGACCTTTGACAGAAACATGGGGCCAGAGTTCTACGACTTGCCAAATACTACTGGCAATGAAATGCCGTATCTGCTAGACTATGTACCAGGACAAGAGCGCACTGGTATATCTTCTTTCTTGACAACGAAACCTACTAGTGAAATTATCGGTTTGATGCAACCACATTTTAGGAAGTTCAACATTGATATCCAGCATGAAGAAAAATTTAAAGATTTGCTGGAAGATGTGAGAACTGTAAGCAGCTCTATTCTCATGCAAATAAATAGCACTCAAAACAAGGCGTTTGAAGTGCTTGGCATAACTTTCACTAAGCGACTGCTTAAAAAGAAAAGATGGAGTCTGCTTAATGAGTCCTTTATGATTCCAATTGACCTGCATAAAGAACTGTTCAAGAATCTTGAATCTCAAAATAAAGAACGTGCTGACATCTTGCTTGTGAACCTCGATGTTGAGAAACGAGAGATTATATTCCAAGTGATTGAGGTGAAATGCCGTCAATCACTCTCTCAGTCAAGTGAAGAAGCTCTTGAAGAAAAGATGCTCAGCCAAATAAATAATACGATTGAGGCTCTTGAAGAACATTTTGTGCTGGAAAATCGACTTGACAAAGAACTTAAGACTATTGAACTTGCTAACTTACTCTCATTCTATGTGAGAAGGTCTGCTCGTTATGACATCCTCGATAACGAAATAGCACAAGAATATCTTGCCTTCCTTGACACTCTCAATGATGGCTACGACATTCGCTTCAAGCGATTGGGCATCATATACAATCTTGCCCAAGCTGAGAAGCAAAGAAAAGAGAACTGGCCTGACGCTTCATTCTATATCATGGGTAAACCTGCCATTGACGACATCTTATCGGATGACAAGTCCATGGATACAGACAAACTTGACCAGTATGACCGTGAGTTCCTAGAAGTGTTCGAAGAAAGCCGTAAGGAAAGACTTCTTTCACGACGCAGAGGTCAGAAGGAAATCGATGATATAATCAAGGATGAGCACAAAGAAGACGAGGAGTCTGTAAAAATCATCGTTAATGTAACAGATGATGAAAATCACGAAAACATAACGGATGAATCAGTGGAACCTTCGAAGGAAAATGATGATAATGAAGACATCATTTCCGATGCTAAAATTCAAGATGAACAAGAAGTAGAGCAAGAAGAAGATAAAGACAAGGCAGAAATTAAAGACCAGCCAGTAGATGACATCATTATTGATGATAGCGTCTTTGATAATCCAATCTACTTCATTGATCCAAAGTATGACATAATGATTGGCGATAACAAGGAAACCGCTCAATTCGGTATTCTTGGTAAAACTCTCGCAAACAACCGTAAGATTGCCGTTGACCTCGCTGGATGTAACACAATCAGCTTGTTCGGCGTGCAAGGTGCAGGAAAGAGTTATACCATCGGAACTGTCACAGAAATGGTATTGAAACGGTTCAGCAATGTGAACAACTTGAAGGCTCCGCTAGCAAGTGTTATCTTCCATTATAGTGATAGCATGGATTATGCTCCTGAATTTACATCGATGGTTTATCCCAATGACGAAGCAAGACAACTTGCTGCACTCAAAGAGAAGTATGGTGCTGAACCAGATTCCATTAAGGATGTAGTTCTTCTTGCGCCAAAAGACAAGGTTGAACAACGGCAAGCAGAATATCCCGACATTGAAGTTCATTCTATTGGCTTTGACTCAAGTGAACTTCAGGCCAAAGATTGGATGTTCCTTCTTGGCGCCATGGGCAATGACTCCACCTATATTCGTGAATTAAAGCTCATGATGAGAAAAATCAGAAACGATTTATCATTGAAGAATATTCGCCGTGGCGTGGCATCATCTTCCACCATGTCAACATCACAGAAAGGGCTTGCAAACCAACGACTTAATTTTGCAGAAGAATACATTAAAGACGGAGAAAAGCTTCAGGATCTCTTAAAACCAGGTCGCTTGATAATTGTAGACCTAAGAGACGAGTTCATCGAAAAAGATGAAGCTCTTGGCCTATTCGTCGTTATGCTAAATATCTTCTCTAGTGTGATGAAAGTTGATGGTAAAGAGTTTAATAAGTTCATAGTGTTTGATGAAGCACACAAATATATGAACAATAAAGAACTTGTCGGCTCTATTACAACTGCAATCCGCGAGATGAGACATAAAGGTGTTTCTATCATGATTGCAAGTCAAGACCCGATGAGCTTACCAACTGAGATTATAGAACTTAGTTCTATTGTTATTCTTCATCGATTTAACTCACCTCAATGGGTTAGACACGTACAGAAGTCTATAACTCCTCTCAGCTCTCTGACTCCATCAATGATGTCAAGCTTGAGGTCAGGAGAAGCATATCTATGGGCTGGAAAATCGACAGATGATAACATTACTGTTCACCCAATTAAGATTGAAATACGTCCTCGTGTTACTAAACACGGAGGAGACACAATCAGTGCTGTGAAATAATGAAAGTTTTCAGTTTCACACATACAGGTAATCGGGATGTCAATCAAGATTATGTCACAAGCAAAATCTTGGATGAAAATTCTGCGGTCTTCGTTCTTGCTGACGGCATGGGCGGCTATTCCTCTGGTGAAATAGCCGCCAAAGTCGTCGCCGACGCTATCACTGAGTACACAGACCAGCACTTAAATGAGGTTGCTCCTGCTAAAGTGCTGAAACAAGCCATCTCCTATGCCAACGACGAACTATATGTAAAGAGATTGGCCCTAGGTTATAAAGAGATGGGCTGTGTTATTGTTTGCTTGTTAATAGTAAATGACAAGGCATATATCGCATGGCTTGGAGATAGCAGAATATATGTCTTTAGAAACGGAACTCTATTGTTCCAATCGGAAGATCATTCTCTAATAAACGAATTAAAAAGCTCTCGCACTTTGAAACCACAAGACTTTGAACGATTGTCTGCAATCGTCACAAAGTGCGTTATGGGAACAGAGGAACTAGACCAAGTGGACGTGTATGAACTAACAACAGAGCAAGGAGATACATTTTTTCTTTGCTCTGACGGCATACACAAAGAGATGATTGTGGAGAAGCTCATAAGACTTAACGAAGAAGAATTACAAAACCACCTTGAGATATTCTCAAGTAGTTTTGATGATAATGCAACACTTCTAAAGGTGACATTATGAAACTCAGTAAAGTAACTATAGACGAAATTAAGAAAAAGTCATCCCTTGAATTTGAAATGGTCAAGGACTTCGTGACTTTTAGTGAAATGATTTATAACGCAACAGGCAGAAGGCTTGGAGTAACAACGCTGAAAAGGCTATTTGGCAATATTGAGGACGAAAGGAAACCAATTCTCTACACCCTCAATACTATTGCTATGTACCTTGGATTTGCTTCATGGGAAGATTATAATAGTCAACAAGATTTTGATAGCAATTATGACTATGACGATGATTCTGTTTACATAAGTCAACTGCATGTTGGCACGAAGATAATTGTGACTTATTTAAATAGAAAAGTGACTTTTATTGTCGTCCCTCATGATCATATCAAAGCCTTGAAAGTCTTGACATCTAACAATAGCAGTCTCAAAGAAAATGATATAGTAGTTTTATATCGATTAAAGAAAGGCTCTTGCATTGAAGCAACACAAGTGATAAGAGGCAAATCAATTGGCAACTATAAAACAAAAGGCGAAATCAGCGAACTTGTAATTGAAGAACCATAAAAAGAAGAGAGGAATAACGGTAATGCTATTCCTCTCTTTTCATTTTTTAGTTGTCTATCACTTCTTGTTGCCAAGTTCAGGATTTAATAATGAGTTTATAGAGAACTCAAAAGTATAATCATTTTGAACGTTCTCAATCATAATTGGCATAACTATTTTCATTGTTTTGCCAACATATAAACTTGCTCCTGCAGCAAAATCTTCAGCCGAATTATAACTGCAAGGTATTAAATACTTCTCGTTCCAACCACCATACTTTCCTGATACATAATAGACATTCTCTGTTGGTAACAACAGGTCTGTTATGCTCGCACCTTTTGGAACGGTAGATGCAGGCTGGCTATTGTTGCGATCAGTGTATTTTACTCCTGAATGCATCACTCTTCCAACACTGCCTTTATAGTCAACATAACTGATGTCGTCCCAATTAATCTTAATGGTATGGTTGGATTTGTTTGTTAGTTTGAAATTAAAATCCTTCAATCCCACATACCAAACAATGTCGATGTAGTCATCTTCATAACGGTACTTATTAGTTGCACCCTCCTGGAAGGAAACAACTTTAGTTTCTCCAAACTGCGCTTTGGCATTGGCTGGACTCTCTACAGTCGAGAGAGCAACATCATAATTGGCAACATAAGACTTGAACATGCCACATGAAGTGAACATTGCGCCTGTAATTGTAATGAGTAATAATCTTTTAATCATAGTTCTATTTATTTAGGTTATTGAAACTAATGCAAAAATACAACTATATTAAATAGGTTATTCTAAAAACACCATAAATGGACAAGATGGACAGAAACAGTTTTCTATAAACGAAATGTGCAATCTAATAAAAATGTTGTAATTTTGCACTCAGAACATAAACCACATGCAAGAGCTGTTTGTTAAATACTTTGAGACTGTAGCCGAGCTTCATAAGTTGGGCTATGAGAAATTTCGTGTCTGCGCATACATAAGCCCAAATGGAATTGGCTATCGCTGCTGGCTCACCGTTAAACAAAACACCTGGAATAAAAATGGGCTGTTCTGCGACATTAATGACCAAGAACTGGCATTATTGACGCACAACTGCAACTTACCATGGGATTACTCCGAATTGACTCCGCAAGAGAACGCTTTGCGTATCATTGAGGAATATCGGGAACTCTCGCGCTTCGCGCTTGGTAGAGATCCCGAATATGTTGAATGGTTCAAGCTTGCTCTCGATGAATGCCGAAAAGGGCATTACATTTATGCTTTTGATGAATACACCAACACACTGCGAGATGGTTATACGCCACTAACAATGGTAGAAGGACGCGGCTTGCCATTGCCTCCAGTTGGTGACTGTGACACTCAAACAATGTACTAAAGTATAAAAACATGAAAATTCTGCTCAAATATCTCTCAATCTGTCTATGTTTCATTGCTATTCTTTCGAGTTGCAGTGATGATTTCATAACAGAGTATGACACCCATAAAGATGAATACACCGTCTATTATAATGTCACCTACTCGACAATAAATGACTTCCATAATATCGCTTATGTGAGTTTTACTGATTTCTTCGACTCGAATCACAAATATACAGGGAAACCGATACAGACAGTGAGAAGTATTGAGGGAACGGAAGAACATATCAGAATGGAACGTGTCACTAAAGGCTCTCATATTGAGTTCTCGACTTATGTGGATGTAGCAGAAGCTTTACCTAACACCAAAGTAGAAATATCTATTGAGATATCAAAGAAAGGTGGTGACACGCCTTTCACCGAGGTCGCAACAGCTATAGCCGATTGCCCACTTAAGGGTGAACCGCTGACAATAAGCTATGATATCCCTAATTAAAGACTATGATTGTTGAAAGTATGACATACGAGGAAATTTGTCGTGAGTTCAACCGAATTCACGCAGAGTACTATCCTCGAATAACAAATAAAATGAGACCTGATGGCACAGCATGTGCCAAGATACGGAGATATATGCTGAAGCATAAATCGTTGCAGAATGTTTTGTTTCCTGCTATTACC